>DATKNH010000116.1 GCA_035541455.1 Syntrophorhabdales bacterium | reverse complement strand
TAAGGATACTTGTTCAAGTGCCTCTCACTCCGTTTTAATTTTTGTTGTTCGTGCTCTTCGCGTCCCTCGTCCTTCGCCTGGATCCTTGAACCTTGTTCCTTGCGCCTGTCCTTAATACGGTTGCGTCGCCGATTCCTTCATCAGTCCCGTATCCTTTAAACTCTTTTCCATACGGGGCCAGTAGCTCTTCAGATGTTTGTCATAATCCTTGCCAACATAGAGAATCGGGAGCAAATCGAGCTTATCGATTATCACCCTGACTTCCTTGCTCTCCGACGCCTTGACAAAGGCGTTCTCCAGCTTCTTCTCTATATCAGGGGGCAAACCGGCAGGCCCGAGGATGCTGAAAAAAGCATCATTCGCAAAGTCATACCCCAGTTCCTTGAGCGTAGGGATGTCGGGGAACTTGGGATTTCTCCGCGACTCCGCAATTGCGAGAATCCTGACTTCTCCGCTTCGCGCGAACGGGTAAGATTCGGGTCCTACTGACGCAACATCCACATGTCCCCCCATAAGCGCTGTCAGGGCGTCGGCGTTCCCCTTGTACGGCACATGGATCCATTTAATTCCATCCTGAAGCTCCAGGTACGCCATGGCATGGTGCATGCCGGTACCAACGCCTCCTGAACTGTACTTAATTTTATTGGGATTCTTCTTTGCGTACTCGAGTAGTTCCTTCATAGTTTTCCAGGGCGCATCTTTCCTCACCACTATCGTATTGAGCGGCTGCGCATACGCAATGATAGGTGTGAAGTCCTTGAGAGGTTTATACGTCATCTTCTGCAGTTGGGGCACGCGAATGATGCCGCTGTCCGTCGCACCGCACAACGTATACCCGTCGGGTTTCGCGTTGGCGAGCAAGGCCAGCGCAACAGTGCCGCCGCCGCCGGGCTTGTTCTCGACAATCATCGGCTTTCCGAGAATCTTCTCTGCTGCAGCGCAGATTGCACGAGTGCTCATGTCCATGGAGCCGCCCGCGGCATAGGTCACCATCACTGCTATGGGCCGTTCCGGATACTCGGCATTCACTTTTGCCGAAAAGGTGCAAAGCAAGAACAGTATCGCGCATCCACACACAAAGACCAAAACACGCAAATTCTTATTCTTCATAATTCCTCCTTAAGACTTTCTCTGTATTGTCAAAATCCTCCCTGCCGGAAGAACTTTTCCTGAGTCGCGACTTCAAGGACGGATTGGGGTACCCACTAGGCGAGCAAGAACGTTCCGCATGACAATCTGCACGAACGGGCACCCTCCGGGTGGGCGTGCAGATTGAGTGATTGCGAGGCTTCAGTGGGTCAACCGCCCGGAGCGGAGCAGCGAAGGAAATAGTGTTCCGGCAGGTTCTAGTTTTCATAAGACTTTTGACAATACCACTTTCTCCGCGAGGCAGAACATCCATGTATTACTCGCTATTCCCTCCCGATCAAAACTGATTCGGCTCATACGGTGTGAGGTTTACCACTCTTCTCTCTTCGACCAGGTATGTGTCGCCCGTCCAGATAGAAAGCGCTTTCTGCCGATGAACCAGATGCGGATGAATTACTATCACCTGCCCGACCCTGACTGTGCGGTTGTTGGCAGTATTGACGAGCGGTTCCTCCACCACGTCCAGACCAAGAGCGTGACCGAAATGGACACCGAACTCGAAACCCCTTGCATGGATGATCGCACGTATCTCCTCTGCCACTTCCGATATCTTTCTCCCCGGCCGTAACCTCGTGTGAGCTGCCTCCTTGACCTCCATGAGCGTTTTGTACATATCCATCAGGACACCCTTCGGTTTCTGCCAGAAGAGAGTCCTTACCATCTGCGTCCAGTAACCGCCGGGGCCTGAGACTTCCGACGAGAAAAGTACCGGTGTTCTCCCATCCAGACGATGCCTGCTCGGAACATACGGAAAGAAGCCGCCAGGGCTTGACGATATCAGGTAAAACGTCCGCTCCGCGCCGTGCTCACGAAGTGTTTCTTCCACTTTTGCAACCAGTGCCTCCTCAGTAATTCCTTTCTTCATCTCACGCGCCACGACTTGCGGTGAGAGCTGAGCGATTTTGGCTGAAGCACGCACCAGCCTGAGTTCTTCTTTGCTCTTCGGACCCCGCAGATCTTCCATGGGTTGCGTAACGTCAATCAACTCTATGCCGGGACACGCGTTGCGCAATGTCACATAATCCCTTGCAGGCATCAGCTCGTAATTGACGACTCCCCAACGTGCATTCTTTTTTCCCGTGGACGCGATGACATTACCCATCTCCCGGCCAGGTTCTTTCGACAGCAGTATCCGCTCTTCCGGAATCCACGACTCCTTTTTCGCCCAATAGGTCTGCAGCGGGCTGGGAGTGTAGTAGAAAGGCTCCGCAGCGGGCGTGAAGAGCAGTGCATGCGAAAAAATAGGAATAGGGAGATCAGTAAAGAAGCGGACGAATCCTTGCTGGTTAACCTGTGCATTGGAAAAAACCAACAGGCCGGAAAGGTTGTTTGCTCGCATCATTTGGCGGATAAGCTTATAGCGCCTTGCCTTTTCCTTCTGCGACAGGTACATTACCGCCCTCCTTCTATTCAATAACGACAGGTTGTTAAAGAGCCATTCTGGCTCCGTCGCTTTTGCGCTCGGAACGGATTGAGACGAGCTGGAGCACTACCAGAATAGCAAGCAGCGCCGATCCGCCGATAAGAGACCAGTACTTAGGATAGATGAGCGCGAAGCCTCCAATTAGGAAGAGCACCCGCTCCACCCAACCGATGTTGCGAAATAAATATCCGTGGAAGGTAGCCGCCATACAACTCAGACCAACAAACGCGCTAACAATGCGCAGCACGATAACGGGCAAGGACCCCATCAAAAGCAATTCGTTTGCATAGACGTACACGTAGGGAACGAGCCAGGAGGGCAGCGAGTAGAGGAAAGCCAGATTCGTTGTCTTCACCGGATCCGTTTCTGCCACTGCTGCTGCCGCAAATGAGGTAGGTGCCACTGGAGGGCTGATGTTTCCAAGAACACCGAAGAAGAAGACGAAGAGATGAGCGGCCATAGGGTTCACGCCGGCTTTCACCAGAGCGGGTGCCGCAAGCACTGCCAGAATCAGGTAGCACGTAACGGGTGATAACGGAAGACCCAGCACCAATGATGCGAGCATGGTAAGCACGAGCAGTATAAGCATGTTGCCGCCCGCCATGATGATCATTGCGTCCGAGAAACGTAGGCCTAAGCCCGCCATGGCGATGGCACCGGTGATGATACCGGCTGAAGCACAGCATATTGCGACAATCAGGCAGCCCTTTGCCCCACGCTCAACAGCGGCTATAATTTTTTTCCAGTTCATCCTTGTTTCTTTCCTGAACATGCTCGTGGCGAGACACGTGACAATGGCCCAGAAACCGGCCTTTGGAGTAGAAACGCCTGCCCCGGCAATGCAGTAAACAAGGACAACGATCGGAATGAGCATGTAGCCGCGTCCTGCAAGTACGCTCAGGAATCTGGGGAGCTCCGATTTAGGAAAGCCGCGCAACCCGAACTTTGCGGCCTGCAGTTCCACAATCATGTAAACTGATACATAGAAAAGAAGCCCGGGAACTAACGCTGCCTTGCAGACGTCCCAGTATGTACCGCCGATCATCTCCGGGATGATAAAAGCCACGGCGCCCATCACAGGAGGCACGAGCATACCGCCCGTTGAAGCCAAGGCCTCGATGGAGCCCGCTACTACGGGACGGTAGCCCGCTCGCTTCATCAGCGGTATCGTGACGACGCCGACTGCGGTCACATTGGCAATCTGACTTCCGGTAATCATGCCGAAGAGACAACTGCCGAGCACTGCGGCTTTGGCAGGCCCGCCCCGGAATTTGCCGAAAAGTGAGAGGCCAAGATCGATAAAAAAGGTGCCGGCACCCGACATAAGGAGGAACGTGCCGAAGATAATAAAGACCACGATGATAGTGGCTGAAACACCGATCGGCGTTCCCAGGACGCCCTCAGTACTGAAGAGCATGAAGTTGATCACCTGCTCGAAACTGAATCCCATGTGCGCCAGAAAAGAGGGAAGATACGTACCGAACGCCAGATAGGCAAAGCCAACGAAGCAGATAATAACAATCGACCAGCCTATGGTTCGCCTGGTGGCCTCCAGGACCAAAACGATCGCGACGAAACCTACCACCGTATCAAGGATAGTCGGATCTGCCAACCGAAAAATAATGGAACTGTACTCTACAAGCACGTAGAGACCAACACCAGCACTCAGCACTACACAGAACATATCAATGACATTGAGCGGCCGGTTTTCGACGGCCGTGCCCTCAGGTTTACCGGGCGGTGCTTTGATAGGAAAGATGAGGAACATGAGAATAAGCGCAAAACTCAGGTGAACCACTCGTTGCTGAATGGCAGGGAGGGGACGCCACCCCGAGGTGTAGAGATGAAAGAAGCCCATAGCCGCTCCGAAAATAAAGATGAGCGCCCTTCGTGGATTGGTCCTCACGTAGTGAGCTAAGGTGCTTATCTTCAAGTTCTCCATACTACCCCTTCCACTGGACTCAGCCTCCGAACACGAGCAAGTGCCGTTACTTCATTGCGCCGACTTCCTTATAATATTTCTTGGCTCCCTCGTGCATGGGCACCCCGATTCCATCCATCGCGTTTTTCAGGTTAAGATTCTCCGCCACTTTGTGAATCGCCACGAGTTCATTCTTATGCTCGTAAATTGCTTTGACGACTTTGTACACCAGGTCCGGATTTGTCTTTTCGTGAGTGGCCAGAATCGAGCTGAATCCGATCACCGGCACGTCTTGATCTACACCCTTGTATGTTCCCTTCTTGACGCTAACTGGAAAGAAGTAGCGATATTTCTCCGTTATGCTTTTCGCTGCTTCAGGGTTGATAGGTATAATCGTGACGTCCTGCGTCAGTGCCAGTTCATTGTAGGATGCTACGGGAGACGAACCAGCGAGAATGCCCCCATCGATGCTATTGTCTTTGATGCCTTCCACCACCTCATTGTAGCTGAGATATACCACCTTGTAATCTTTTTCTGTCAGGCCATGGGCACCGAAGAGCAGAAGACCGGAAGCGGCTACGCTGGAGCCGGGCGGTCCCACGGCAATCCGCTTTCCCTTCGCATCTGCATACCAGCGGATCCCGGAGTTCTTCCTGACAACGAAATAGAGTTCGATGTTGTGGATAAAGGAAACGCCCCTGAGCTCCGTATATTTTTCCTTGCCTGCAAAAAGGCCAACGCCATTGTACGCGCTCCAGACGCCGTTTCCATCGCAGACGGTGAACGCCGATTGATTCTTCTTGTAGTAATCATGAATACGTCTGAGCATGGTCGTGACACCCGATTCCGCCTGTACCACGTAATCAGTCTCGGGGACGTACTTGCGGGCTATGGTGCTTATCCCCGCCCCCATGATGTACGCGGTTCCCCCTGCACCCGGCGTAACGATCGGAATAAGTTCCTTGGCGCAGACATCGCTGTTTGCAAGGCCGAAGAGAACGCCAATAGTTATCAGGAGACCTGCTGACAAAATACGCTTCATACTGCACCCCCTTTTCATTTGTGCTACTACCAGCTGCGGCCATCGCAGCTGGATTGCCATTGGTCTAGGAAATGCGTCCGAGTTTAATGATTTCTTTTCCCGGCGTCAGATAGCGCCTCCACTTCTCCTCGACCAGTTGAACACCCAGGCCCGGGCCCTCCGGCACCCGCAGCTTTCCGTTCTTGACAACCGGCGTCTTGTCTACGATGTCGCCCTCAAAACCGACAGTGTCCAACTTGCCTGCCATTCCGATAAGGCCGGCCGCATAACCGCCCGGCCATTTCATTCCCTGCGTCGACACGCCGAAATGCGCCTGTCCTGCTACCTCTATGCCAAAACCGAGCTGTTCCGAGGCTATCACGAAGAGGCCTGCAGCCTCAATCATCTTGACTGCTATCTTGCCGGGGTAAAACCCTCCGGACCGGTCGATTTTGAAGTTGAAGAAATCAGCGGCCCCCTGTTGTATGACCCTGGAAACCTCCGGCAGAGTCAGTGCCGATTCGCACGCGCCGATAGGCACATTGACGCATTTCTTTACCAGTGCCAGCCCCTCGAGGTCGTCCCTGCGAACCGGCTGTTCTACGGTGATAGGAACATACTCGGAGACATGCTGGAGCATCCAGATGGCGTCCTTGGGTGCATATGCGCCATTAACATCTATGTTGATGATGATGTCCGCCGGCACCACAGCACGAATCGCCTTTACGCGGTCCACATCCATAATAGGCTCTAATCCCACCTTCATTTTGATGGCTTTGAAGCCCTCATCGGTGATTCTCTTTGCATTCTCGGCCATCTTTTGCGGTGTGTCTATGCCGACGCTGCCGCGCAAAGGTATCTCGTCGGTAAACTTGCCCCCCAGCAACTTGTAGAGCGGGACGTTGAGAGCTTTACCCATGATGTCGTGAAGGGCCCAATCAATGGCAGCCTTGGCAACTGTGTTTCGGTAGACGACCTTCTCCATCTGAAAGTGGATTGGGTCGATGTCAAACGGGTCTTTGCCTTCGAGCACTTTAGGGAAAAGATGATGGGCAATGATACCCATCACCGTCTCCTGGCTCTCACCGCTGTAAAAAGGGCCCAGGGTCGGGCCCTCGCCCAGACCCGTAATACCCTCGTCCGTATGTATTCTGACGACCACGTCATCTTCTCTTTTCCCAACGGTACCGAACGATTCTTCGATGACCGACTTGAAATACATGGTGAGCGGAATAAGCTCAACGCCTGTAATCTTCATGGAATGCTACCTCCTCTAAGGTTTGCCGTGTATGAATATCTTTCATGCGGTCAATACGGGCTGGTCGCGGACTCCTTGATGAGGCCTGTCTCTTTAAGGCTTTTTTCCATCCTGGACCAGTAGTTCTTCAGGTGCGTGTCGTACTCTTTTCCAACATAAAGTACCGGAACCAGGTCTAGCTTATCGATCACGGTCTTAACTTCTTTGCTTTCCGCAGCCTTGATGAACGCACTTTCCACTTTGTTCTGTACGTCAACAGAAAGGCCTGCAGGCCCCATCACTGTGAAAAAAGCGTCGTTCACAAAGTCGTAGCCCAGGTCTCTGAGGGTAGGAATGTCAGGATAGAGAGGGTGGCGCTTTGCCTCGGCGATCGCCAATATTCTTACCTTCCCTGCCCGGACAAAGGGATAGGCTTCAGGTCCAACGGATGCGACTTGCACGTGGTTCCCAAGAAGTGCTGTGACGGCATCCGCGTTACCCTTGTACGGGACATGAATCCACTTTATCCCGGTCTTCACTTCCAGCAGCACCATGGCGTGGTGCATACCGGTCCCCACCCCGCCAGAACTGTACTTGATCTTATTCGGGTTGTTTCGTGCGTACTCGATCAGCTCTTTTAAATTTTTCCACGGCGCATCCTCACGAACGATAATAGGGTTGACGACTTGCGCGTAGGCTACAAGCGGCGTGAAGTCTTTGAGCGGTTTATAGGTGACCTTCTGGAGCTGAGGAGCACGCACTATACCGCTGTCGGTTGCGGATGCTAACGTATAACCGTCCGGCTTCATGTTGGCGAGCAACGCAAGCGCCACGGTTCCCCCGCCACCCGGCTTGTTTTCCACCACGATCGGCTTTCCCAGGACCTTCTCTGCCGCAGCGCAGATTGCCCGTGTACTCATGTCGAGGGACCCGCCGACCGCGTAACTCACGTACATATTGACGGGCCTTTCAGGGTATTCAGCACGGACGCTGCCGGGAGACAGAGAGATGATAAGCGTCAGACACACACCCATTAACAGCCAAACTCTTAGCCTGTTCGTCGTCCTCATACACACCTCGTCTTGTCGGTTATTATCCTACTGTCTGCACCTTTAACGGATGGACACTGGTTAGCACCTGCGCATCCCTTTCCGTTACAAGGAAGGTGTCAGCGAGCCACACCGTGGCTGTCTTGTTCTTCGAGACCAGTTGTGGATGAACGGTGATAACCATGCCCGGTTGCAGCACTGTTTCATCCGCGACGTGAACCATCGGACGCTCCACCACGTCCAATCCAAGGCAGTGGCCGAAGTGCACACCCTGGTCGTAGCCAGCATTGATTATTTCGTTGCGCACCCATGTTGCAACATCAGAGACCTTTCGCCCCGGACGTAGCTGTGACGGTGTTTCGGCGGCAATCCTTATCAGAATGTCGTACATCCGCTCAACCTCATCGCCGGGCTTGCCTCCGACAAAAGACATCCTGACCATTTGCACCCAGTACCCACCCGGGCCGGAAAGCTCGGTATTGAGAATGATCACGTCCCCTTTCTCGATTGGCCGTTCAGATGGCGCGTAAGGGAAGAGGTTTCCCGGTTTCGAGGAGAATAGATGGAAAATATCTTCAGCGCCACCGATCGCGAGCTCACGATCGATCTCCGCCACAACCTGCCTCTCGGTCATCCCGGTTTTAAGGATTCGCGCCATGACCTCGAATGAAAGGTCGGCAAGCGCCGCGGCCTTCTTAACCAATTCCTGTTCACCTGCAGACTTGATCATTCTCAGCTCTTCGACAATCGAACTTGCGTCAACAAACGAAGCTTCGGGAAAATTCCTTGTCAGGAAAAGATAGGTGTTGGCCGGCATGATCCGGTCATTGATAAGCCCGAAGCGTGCCTTTGACAAACCCATGTCGTTGAGCTGGCTGGCCAGCGTCTCATTAAGCCCCGGCACCTGATTTTCAATGTGACTGATCCAGGAAAGGAGACCTGCCCAATACTTCTGCACCGGGCTCGGCACCAAAAGCCTCGGCTCACCCTTGATCGGGAAAATCACTACAAGGTTATAGAGAATGCTCCTGTAGTTGGTGAAGTACTTTACAAACCCTTTCTGATTGATCTGAGAATCGCAGATCACGACGAGGGCGTCCAATCCCTCGGCCGCCATCTTTTCTCTGACAAGCGCGTACCGCCTGTCTCGTTCTGTCAGGTCAAGTGTCATTTCTCCCTCACTTCACGCAATTATGTTTCCATTCACACGATTTTATCTTCACACTGCTGACTGCTTACTCCTGACCGATCTACTCCACCACGATCGTGTGCACGTCAGACGGTGCGTACCGCTTGAGCATCTCATGGTTGAGTTCAACGCCCAAGCCCGGCCCTTTCGGCGGATACAAATAGCCCTTCTCGACCTTGCCGCTTATTTCTTTGGTGACGTCTGTGGTGATATCCTTTGTTTCAGTCCCTCCGTAAAGATAAAAGATCAGACTGAGCTCATCCAGGATTTTCTCTCTCTTCACGCGCGATACAGCAAAGTGAGCACCTGCTGCATGCTCAATGCCGTTACCCAAGACGCAGACTGCATAATCAAGGGCCGCAGCATCGACGAGGTTCGTGTAGATAACGGATTTCCTGATGCCTCCAATCCTTCCCATGAGTGTATGGAAGATATCGGCTCCATCCTCTTTAATCATGTCATAGGCATCGCCGACGGACTCCGCACTCGCATCAGCCGCAAGGGGAACTTTCGTGTGGCTCTTTATGTACTTGAAGCCGGCTATGTCTGGCGTTGTCACCGGCTGCTCCGCGTAGTGAAGATCGTACTCGTCCAGAGCCTCAATCACACGCAGGGCGTCGTGGGCATTATAGTGGCACACGGTTCCTCTCAGGCTGGCCATATCCACTGCAATCTGGACGTCGGGCCCGACAGCCTCGCGAACAGCCTTGAATCTCTTCACTGCGAGTTTCAGGTCGCCGCCCACGTGCATTTTGATGCTGTGAAATCCGGCAGCGAGAAACTCGGTCGCCATCCTGGCCTGGACCTCGGGTTCGTCCATCATCAGAATTATCTCGAGAGGTATCTTCTCGCGGCTGAGGCCGCCGAGCAATTGGTAAACGGGAACGTTCAATATCTTGCCCTTGAGATCGTAGAGCGCATAATCTATGTGCGCCTTTACTCTCCAGCCGCCGGGGAGCAAAACGTCCAGTCGGCTGAGGATGGCTTCTGTGTTGAGCGGATCTTGCCCCAGTAGAAAACCTGAGGCGATGCTTTTCATCTGTGCCATCGCGCTTTCGCGAGTCAGGCCGATCTTACCCATGCCGATGGCGCTCCCGACACCGTCGATTCCCTCGTCTGTCATTATCCTGAAGATGATCTGACTGCCTGATGTTACCGCTCCGTAGGAAACGCGGAAGGGTATCTTGTAAGGAATGTCTACCGGGATTATCTCGACTCGACTGATTTTCATCTCTTATCTCCTTTCTGGGGTAGTGGCGAAGCGATGGGATGTGAACAGCATTGACGCTTTATCACAATGCTGGGCACAGGTATATTCATCGGCGAACGTCTCTCATTGCTGTTATCCGCGTTCATCTGCGATAAAATTTTGTTCTTATCGTTTCTCCAACGTCTCAATTGCCAGATCCAGTATCTTTTCCGAGCACGGGCACACATCGGAACAGGCGCCGCACCTCGTGCACATTTCCAGAGCGGGCCCGGCGTAGGGCTCCACGGCAGCCTGGCTCTTGGGATCGAGCGACATCTGTGCAAGCCAGAGCATCCCCAAAGGTCCTGCAAATTTCTCCGGCATCATGCCGAATACAGGGCACGCAGACTGGCACATCAGACATTCGAAGCAGCGTGTAAGCTGGACATAGCGATCAGCAGTCTCAGGCGTGACCGATTGCCATCGCCGGCTTGTATCCAACTTTCGCGCAAGTTCCGGCAGAATCTTGAATATCTGCTCGAATGCCTTTCGCCGGTCAATGACAAGGTCTTTGATCACAGGAAGCTGCGGCAAGGGGTCGATCTTCATTTCCGGTTCTATCTTCTTATCACACGCAAGGCAGGGTATCCCATTGACGGTGACTGCGCATTCACCGCACTTTACGACTCCGCACGCGAACCTGAAACTCAAAGACGGCTGAGAATTGCGATATATCCGTATCAGTATATCCAGCACTGTCTCCAGGGGTTCCGCTTCGAGTAAGTAGGTCTCGTATCTTTCCTTTGCACCGGATTCAGGATCGAACCGGTATATATCGCACTTCACGTTCATCCCGTCAGTTTTCCTTCCTCCCGCGCTATCTTACTCTTTCTCTGGCTTCAACAACTGCATCGCCGCTTCTGCCCTTCATGACCACCACATTTCTCAACCACTTATTGTCATCCTGCAGCGGAAAATCCGAACGATAATGCCCTCCGCGACTCTCCTCGCGCAGCAGTGCGGAGCGCACCATAAGAAGCGCGGTCGCTATCATGAAAGGAACTTCGATGGCCTCCATTCTGTCCCGGTTATACGTGCGGCTTTGATCTCTGACCGCCATCTGTTCGGATGCAGTTCTCCGGATGCTCTCCAGCTGAGCAACAGCCTCTTTCATCTCCGCCTCTTCCCGTACCGGACCGAGCTTATCCCAGACCAGTGACTGAATTGCATCCTTCAATTCAAACGGCCTGGCACTGCCTCTGCCGTGAGCAACCCCTTCTTCCAATCGGTCGATCTCCCGCTCAACATCCGGGCGATCAAACGGTATCAGGTCTCCGCCTCTGGCGTCGAGAGCCGCTATTTTTCCGACAAGCGGACCAAAGACAAATATTTCCGTTAAGGCAGTACCGCTGAGGCGGTTCGCACCGTGCATGCCGCCCGAGACTTCGCCGACGGCAAAGAGGCCTGGAATAGTTGTCTTGCACTCTTCGTCTATCCTGACGCCGCCCATGAAAAAATGCTGGCTCGGAATCGCCTCGAACGGTTCCTGCCATTCGGCCACTTTCTCCCCGTATACTTCTCTAAACATCGCGTAAATGTGCGGAACGGACGTTTTAAATCTCTGCAAAATATTCGGGTCATGATCTCGAGGATCGACGATGATTGCACCATTCTTTGTGCCCCGACCCTGCTTAATTTCCATGAAATTTGCGCGAGCAGCTATATCCCTCGTTGTAAACTCCAGCCTCTCCGGATCGTAGTTCGCCATGTATCTCTCGCCCAGCCCATTGTAGAGTTTGACCCCGGAACCGAAGTGCGAGCACACGGCGAGCATCTTCCCTTTTCTTGTGGGCGGGTAGGGAAAATTGATCGGAAAAAACTGCACCATCTCCATATCGATAAGCTCAGCCCCCACATCAAATGCCATTGCGTAACCGTCGCCTGTCAATATTGCAGAGTTAGTAGTGAGCTTATAGAGAGCACCTAAACCCCCTGTGGCGAGGATCACCGATTTTGCGCTGAATGCGACGTAGTCGCCGGTGACAAGGCTGAATGCGAGCGCTCCGACAACCCGGCCATCTTTAACCAGCAGCCTTGCAACAATCATTTCGGTGAAGAGCCGGATATCATTTCTCATGAGCGCTCTTCCCAGCGCGTGGCAGAAGCCGAGTGCTTCACGCCTGTCGAGCATTCCTCGCGGATATGCGTGACCCTCCCCCTGCTTGATCGTGCGCAGGGTGTTCGCATCTTTTCGATCCAGAAGATACCCGTACTTCTCTAGATTCAGTACTGCGGGCACACCTCCATCAGCGACTATTCGCACGAGCCGTGGATTGTTCAGACCCCCGCCTGTCTTCAGGATATCTGCGAGAAATGTATCAGGACTATCCTTCTCAGTGTAGGGAGCGCTCGTTCCACCTGCCGACATAATGGTTGCGCCACCGACTAAAGAGGACTCCTTGGTAATCAAGGCGACGGTCGCACCCGATTCCCGGGCCGCCAATGCTGCCAGCGCTGCAGCACCACCGCCTCCCAGAATGACCACGTCCGCACTGTGTGTCGTAAATGTCCTTCTGCTGCTCACGATATTTTGGCGGAATAGTCACTCTCTTCGCGGTACCCCAACGCGAGCGACAACTCCTTCCCCACTTTCATCAACTTGGGCGCGTACTCTCTTTTCAGGTTTTCCATAGAAACATCCTCGGGTTCGCCAACGAGGTTCACCGCACAAACCACTCCCGTGGAAGAGAAAACCGGCACTGCTATGGCGATAATCCCCCGCTGATGTTCCTGATCGCTTGTGGCGAAACCATCCCTCCTCACACTATCAATTATCTTCTTCAGACTTTCTCTATCACCGTTGAACTCAGGGGAGGCTTTAAGTTCTTTGAGGACGTCCCCCAGTTTTTGTTGATCAAGGTGAGCCAGGACGGCTCTCCCCACCGCTGTGCTCCACAGCGGAATCCTGTTGCCGACGCCGACATTGTAAACCCTGATGCCGGGAACCCTGACCCTTTCCACATACACCATCTCGTTCCTGTCGAAGACGGCCAGGTTCACGGTCTTGTTGCATTCTCTCGAAAGCTTTTCAAGGCAGGGTCTCGCAATCTCGCGCAGCTCCATGCTCTGCAGTACCGAAAAGCCGAGCGAGAGTACCCGCGTCCCGAGATAGTAGCGTTTGGACTGCTCTTCATACCTGAGATAGTTCATCTGTGAGAGAGTCTTCACTACCCTGTGAAGACTCGATTTTGGAATCTCGATGAGCCTTGAGAGTTCGGCCAGGGTGAAGTTATCCTTATGGGGACTGAAACATTCCAGGACAAGCAAGCCTCTCACGAGAGAATTGGCCTGCATTCGTTCCGTACCAGATCCGCTCCTGGCTGTAGGATTCCTGCCGCCCTCTCTGCGATAGATCTTCTTCATTTCATTGGATTCCTTCTTGCTTAACCTGAACTTCAATTATGCACCATCACCTTTCCATAGCGCGATATGCAGAATGTTGGTCAATGGAGAAACCGGATCGATATTTCATTCCATATTTGGAACGATGTTCAGTATATGACATTACCCACTTTTTTATTGTACGGAGATGTCTTTGTCAAGAAAAAATTTGCGAGCAAGCCAACCAAGCCAACGAAACGGCACCACAACGGGCCGAAAAGAGCTGAATGCAGGCTGATATCGTTACTTTAAGAAAGCCCTGGATGCCAGATATATCGCAAGGGTGATGCCGCTCACGGAAAGATAGAGCGTCGATGTGTTTGCAAAGGCAAGGAGTGATGTAGCCAGAAAGGGCCCCACTGCCATGCCCACAAACCTGGCCGCGTTGATAAAACCAATGACATTGCCTTTCGGCTCGGCTGCAAATACGGATATGGTGAGTGGAATAATCGCGGCGACCATACCCAACTCCAGCATGACAACAAGGGTGAATGACCTTATCTCTTGTACAACTATGAGGACAAGAGGAAGTGCGACTCCGCACACGAGCAAGAAGTTGATCATTTTTCTTGCGCCCGTACGACGGGACAGGAAGCTCCACAGGTAGGTACCTATCATCGACGTGCACGTATACAGCATGACCACCAGACCCGCCATTTTGAGCCCGGTGGTTTTATCCAATCCGAATTTCTGAAAAATGAGCGGGAAAACAGTAGGCAAGTAGACGAGGTGGATGGTTGCCACCAGGCACAAGGCCCAGCCCGTCATGGTGCGGCTATCGAGCGAGGACCGCATTGAGGATTTCATCTCTGCGGGCAATGGCTTCAGACTCGTCACAAAAAAGTAGCAAAATAGCGAGGCTGCAAATAACATTAATGAGGCACTCACAAACGCCCATTGATACCCGAACAACCCCACTGCGAAGCTCCCGGCAGGCGGACCAAGAAGCTGGCCCAGCGTGAGCGAGGACTGGAACACCCCGAAATGAAAGGCTCTGTTCTTCGGGGATGATGAAATTGAAACAATAATGAGACCTGCGGTAGAAACTCCTCCGAAGCCTCCCTGCAGGATCCTGAGGATCAACAGAACGTGCAGGTTCGGAAAGAAACCCATCAGCAACATCAACACGCCTTGAGGAAGCACGCCGGCGAGATAGAGCCACTTCGGGCTGAACTTATGGCTGAGAGAGCCCCAGCCCGGAGCCGTAAACGCCAGACAGAGGCCCGTAGAACCCATGATGGCTCCCAGCCACAGCAGCGTGTCCCTTGTGGAGTAAGGGCTTATTGCCGAGACATAGAAGGGCAGGAACACGTAAACGAAATTGAAGCCCACCGCTGTTCCAAACTGTGAAAAGGAAATGAATATGACATTGCGGAAATGGGTCTTCCTTTCTTCCTCTCCTGCCATCAGCGGTTCGTCCTGCATTCTTCTACTTCTTCTCCTGTGTTGTTCTTTTGCGCGGGCACTGCTATGATTGAAAAGGCAGCTTGATAATAACGCGCTCCGAAAGAAGTGATCAAGGAGAAACTGCACTATGATCAGAAAGGCCCTGATTCTCAAGATCCACGATGCAGCCAGCATGCAGCGCTGGAATGACAAGATCCGCCCCGTGGAATTGCGTGAACTGGATAAACAGGCCCATAAGATGGTCATTTCCTTTATCCTCGGCAAGTTTGAAGAAGATAACCCGGAGTTCAACTGGATAGAGATCATTGAAGGGGGCCTCTTCGAATTTCTGCAGCGCATCATCGTGACAGATCTCAAGCCCCAGATCTTTCACCGCATCCGGGAAGATCAGAGCAAGTACGAACAGTTAAACAGGTGGGTCTTCGAGCAGCTTGCCCCCATCATGCTGCCGCTGGGAGAGGACATCTGCGCGAGATTTCAATCCTACTTTGCAGATGCTCACGAAAACGTGAATAAGAGGATTTTGAGCGCCGCTCACTTTTATGCCACAAAATGGGAGTTCGACATTATCGAGCGGGCAAACCCGCGCGGGTATGAGATCGAGGGGATCCGCAAATCGCTCGAGGGCAAGCAGGAAAAGTATTATGACCTCAAGGGATCCCAGCAGCTTGCCCTTTATACGAGGCTCCAGAATTTTGCGGATCTGTGCGGACAGCTGCGTTTCCAGCTCAGGTGGAGCCATCTCCGGAGAGTGCCTGAAACCTCCGTGCTGGGCCATATGCTCATCGTCGCTATACTGTCATATCTTCTCTCGCTCGAAATCAAGGCATGCCCCCAGCGGTGCTACAACAACTACTTCACGGGGCTCTTTCATGACCTCCCTGAGGTGCTGACGCGCGACATTGTCCACCCGGTAAAGAAATCGGTCGGCGGACTGGACAGCCTCATCAAAGAATACGAGAAGGAACGCATGGAAGAAGAGGTCTACAGTCTGATACAGGAAGAGTGGCACAGAGAGATGAGGATGTTCACCGAGATCGAATTCAAGAGCGTGGTGACACTTGAAAACAGACTGCAGGAGACAACGAGTGACGAGATAAGTGCCCGATACAACGAGGACCGGTACAACCCTCGCGACGGCGAACTGGTCCAGGCAGTTGACCATCTCGCCGCCTTTTGTGAAGCATACCTGGCGCTCGTCAATGGGGTAAAGGCTCAGGATTTCGAAAAGACAAAAACTGGATTAAGACAGGACTACCTGGGTAAAACCATCGCCGGCCTCCGCTTCGGCGAGATCTATTCCGACTTCGATTAGCACCAAAAACTCAGAATCATTTTCGCCACAGATAAGAGCGGATAAAGGCAACTGATGATAACTGCGGATAGTTTATCTCTTGACCGCCTGTGTGACATAACGCCACAGCCGGTCAACCCCGATCCGCTGCGCGGAGCGCAACACTCTCGCGAGGTGAATTAGTATGGTCAGAATTGGCGCTGTGTCATAAAGCTAGAGACTGCCCGTCATAATAAATGAGATTAATAAGGTCTGACTGCTAATTTCGGGTTGAATTTCGATGGATATCGAGGCGCTCCGAGCTGACACGAGCGAAGGCGTACTGGAGTACGTCGAGCGAGATGCCGGCGAAGGGCAACGAAGATAGGCGCGAAATTCAACCCGAAATTACGCGGTGCGGAGCAGGCGTTTATCGCCGCTGCGTATCGTCAGCCTTGTTTCGTCAAAGTACTCAAGCAGCGGAATCATATACTTTCTGGAAACACCCGTCATATTCTTGAAATCAGAAGGCATCATCTCCTTGTGCTTCTCCAGATGATCAATTACCTTCTTTTTCAGCGATTCAATCACGTCCGCATCAAAGTACATGTCACCCTTGATCCTTGCCACTTTGCCTTCGTGCGCAAGTTTTCCGAGCATGTCGCGAAGATTGGATTCCTTCAGATTCAGATCGGCTGCCAATTCGCCCAAGATCGGAGGAGTCAGCCCAGACCTCTGAAGTTTTTTCAGGATCTGTTCCTCTCCCTGTTGGACTGACTTGTCAGCCGTCCGGGTTACCCCCTTCAAGAGCACCTTGTCCTTCTCCAGCTCCAGCTGACCCGCTTTGCTGAGCTCCTCAAGGGCAACCTGGAATACGTGAGATTCAACCTTGGGCAGCCTGGTCCGAAGTTCTTCTTTTGAGATGCCGACCTTGAGAGGGTTCTTCGCGTAAAAGTCCGCAAGGAGAGCTTGCAGCCTGGTTTTGTAATCTGAGAAATACGTCGAGTGGACGAGCGTTCTACCGATCAGGCTTGCCTTCCGGTTCTGGGCCAATTCGGCAATCGCTTTTTCAATGGCCTTTTCCTCGGTCCCCAGCAGCACGGCCAGTGTCTCTTTGCGTATACCTTCGTAAGCTCCCTTCAGAATATGGTACTCGCCCCGTTCGACGAGACTGCTTTCGCGGAGCAGAGCGTGAGTCCTTTCAAGCTCGCCTGTCTTTCTAGCGTGTCTCCTGGGCATGATGTCAAGAACAGTGCCTCCGCCGAGCGTCTGCACGCTATACGATCCCCGCAGGATGAATCGGTCTCCTGGCAGCAAAACTACCGGTTCCATGAATATGAACTGCGCGAATACCTCCTCTCCGGGCTCTATACTCTTTCGGTCGAGAAGGATAAGCCGGGCTTCCACTTGTGTCGTCGCGACATGGAAACGAAGAATGCTCCCGTTCTTTATACCTTTGAACGGGAGCTTGAGATAGCGGAATGTTGCGTCAATGCGACTGGTCAGCATCAGGCTTTCCGGCCTGCCGATGAGCGTTCCCCGCTCAATCTCCTGCTTCTCCACCCCCTGTAAGTTAAGCGCCACCCGCTGCCCGGCAGATGCCTCGCTCGCATCTTCATGGTAGGCCTGCAGGTTTCTTATTCTCGCCCTTCTTCCCGTCGGGTAGATTTCTACCTCCTCACCCACATGCACCTGGCCGGATATACAGGTGCCGGTGATGATGGTGCCGAAACCCTTGATCGTAAAGACCCGGTCAACAGGCAATCTGAAGATGCCGGCTTTGGAGCGCTCCTGGATTTCATCAGCTACTTTTCGGATCTGTTCTTTGAGGAGGTCGATGTTTTCACCCGTGGTCGATGAAACAGCTACGATCGGCGCGCCTTCGAGAAATCGACCTTTGACGAGATCGGTTATCTCCTCCTTGACCAGCTCCACCATGTCAGGCTCCACGAGGTCTTTTTTGGTGATGGCGACAATGCCTCTCTTGATGCCCAGCAGTTCACAGATATCGAGATGCTCCCTCGTCTGCGGCATCACCGATTCATCGGCCGCGACTACAAAGAGTACCATGTCGATACCCCACGCGCCCGCTACCATGTGCTTGACAAAGCGCTCGTGCCCTGGGACATCGACAATGCCTGCGAGGAGATCATCCCCGAAACGGTAGTGGGCAAACCCGAGTTCGATGGTTATGCCCCGTTCTTTTTCTTCTTTGAGCCTGTCACAGTCAATGCCGGTGAGTGCTTTGACCAGCGCTGTTTTCCCGTGGTCTATGTGGCCTGCGGTGCCGATAACAATCTGCTTCATGGAGGATATAGTATACTGGTTAGCCGGCAAGCTAGCAAGCTAAGGGGTTCACAGGCTGGCAAGCCTGAAAGCTGACTAGCTGACTAGCTTCTTGGCTTGCTAGCCGACTAGCTGTCCAGCCTTCTATTTGATTGAAAGCAGCTCCACTTCGTAAATGAGTGTGGCGTTTGGACCTATCGCCGGGGGCGCTCCCTGTTCGCCGTAAGCAAGCTGGGGCGGTATGAAGAGCTGCCATTTTGAGCCGACCCTCATCATTGGCAAAGCCTCAACCCATCCCTTTATCATCTTATTCACCTGGAACGTAAATGGTTGTCCTCTGCGATACGAGCTGTCAAACTCGGTGCCATCGATAAAGGTACCACGATAATTCACCGTAGCAGTATCCGTCACTCTGGGGGCGGCACCAGTGCCCTCCCTGAGCACCTTGTATTGCAAACCGTCAGACAAGGTTTTCACTCCTTCCTTCCGCATGTTCTGGGCGAGAAACGCCTCACCTTCTTTTTTGTTCTTCTCCGCATCCTGCTTCATCATCTCGTTGCCCCTTGCAGAGATCGTTCTGCTGATATTGCCGATTGTTTCCGACATCTGCTGGTCGTTGAGAAGAAGCTGCCTGCCTGAATAGGCATCCCGGAAGCCCCTCGCCACAAGGTCGGGATCAACATCCACGCCGAAATGGCGCATATCGGCGCCTGTCTGCGCGCCTATCGCATAGCTCGTCTTTTCCTTTTCCGTCCTCAGCATTTGCTCGTCAGCGCCGCAGGCAATCCCGGCCAGCAGCAGGGTCGTCATAACTACGAGGGCACCTGTGCACAATTTCATGAGGGAACCTCCTTTTGCCATTTCTATTTTCGTCATACTCTAACGCCGACGCGGCTGAAAAACAATGGCCATAAAAGCAGAAGTTACCACAACGATGTGAGCGCTTCTCGCCACACCATGCCATAAATGTCGAAATGATAAATACTTGTTCGACAGTAATGTCGCTACAGCCGGAATCCGTGCGACTCCCGCATCGGCTGCTCATGTCCCAAACAGGCGAAATTTAAGAGAATGACAGACAGAACTCACCTGCAACCAGGGCAGTGCATCTGGCATGGTTTGTGCTGATGGTTGTCGATGGGTATCAAGGGTTTTCTTGCGGGATAGTGCTGTTGACATGCACATCCCTGGGGTTTATCCTTTGAAGAGAAGGAACGATAACCAGATGAAGCTTAATGCTTGTGTTTTATCGGCGATTTTTTTGTCGATTCTGCTTTTTTCAGGAGTGGCTAACGCTGCCGGTGGTGGACACGGCGGGGGAGGTCATGCCGGTGGCTATTCCGGAGGCGGATACCACGGGGGATATTCCGGTGGTTCGTATCGTGGAGGCGCCTATTACGGGGGAGCCTACCACGGAGGCTATTACGGCGGCGGCCACTACGGGTACCGGGGGTATGGCTGGTATGGCGGCTATTATCGCCCTTACGGATGGTATGGCTACCGCCCCTGGGGTTATTATGGCTGGTATGGCGGCGGACCGTGGTGGGGATACTATGGCTGGTACGGCTATCCCTGGTGGGGATGGGGTTACCCCTACTACGGCTATCCCTACTATTCCTATCCGTACTCTTATCCTTACGCCTATCCGTACTCGGCGTATCCGGATAATCAACTTCCCGCCCCGAGCGAACCACAGCCGACCTATTGGTACTACTGTCAGAACCCTCAAGGTTATTACCCTTACGTCGGCAGTTGCCCGGGTGGATGGCAGCAAGTGATCCCTACACCGCCTCCACAATCGGGAAAGGAGGATACAACACGATGAACTGGAAACGAGGTTTGCTGCTTATCTGTTCTCTCGCAATGCTCTCAGGATGCGCTACCATGCCCACAGGTCCGACCGTCGCAGTGCTTCCGGGTCCGGGAAAACCCTTCGAGGTATTCATGGCGGATGACGCCGTGTGCCGCCAGTGGGCCCAGCAGTCCATCGGCGGAGCATCACCCAGCGAAACCGCTAACAAGAATACGGCCACAGGAGCAATAGTGGGAACAGCTGTCGGGGCTGCGATGGGGTTAGCCATTGGCGCCGCCACAGGAGGCAACTCGGCCGCCGCGGGTGCTGGCGCTGCCATCGGCGGTGGAGCGGGTCTCCTCGGCGGAACCGCCATGGGCAGTAACGCCGGCGCGAACTCTGAGTACCAACTCCAGAGGCGATACGATATTGCGTATCAGCAATGCATGTATGCCAAGGGTAATCAGATTCCCGGTTCTGCACCCGCGAGACGAACCTACGCAGCACCCCCACCGCCACCGCCAACGGAATATCACAGTCAGTCTCAAGGGGGTACATGGGTAGTCGTTCCCGGTCAATACGTAAATGGTAAATGGGTACCCGAACATAAGGTACAGGTGCAGGCAGGCACAGGTCCCGCTCCTAGTCCACCGCCGCCGGCTCAACCCGGTCCGTATGCTCCATCATCTTCTCCTTGATAACAGAGCCGGCGTTTTGCCGGTGTAGATTGACAATGAGGAGCAGAGGCGCCATTCCCGCCTTTGCTCCATCTTTCCATCACCAAGCAGAATGTCAGCAGCAAGAAGAACGTTATTTTTTGCATGTCACCGCCTGCCTTAAAAAAAAGGGTGCAAATAGGGACTGAAGGCTGCTATACTTATTCGAAGCCGACGAGTCCAATGCCCCGTCTTCTGGTTTCCTCTCTCATTGGTTAAGATAATGGACTTTCCGGGCTGCACGGTTTATAACAACAGCCTGAAAACCGGTTTTGCTGGAGGACGACAGAGCATGGCAATGACAGGCAAGAAAGTTTTGCTGGTTTATCCAGAGCATCCCGACACATTCTGGTCGTACAAATACGCGCTGAGGTTCATCTCAAAAAAGGCCAGCTCACCGCCGCTCGGCTTACTCACGGTAGCAGGTTTGCTCCCGCGCAACTGGGAAACAAGACTTATCGATATGCAGACAAGACTCCTGGAGGACAAAGACCTGCGCTGGGCAGATTATGTCTTTATCAGCGCAATGTGTATTCAGAAAGAGTCGGTTCAGCAGGTCATCTCCCGGTGTAAGGCCCTTGGAGTTAAGACTGTTGCGGGCGGGCCTCTCTTTACGGCAATGCCTGAGGATTTTCCCGACGTCGATCACCTCGTCCTCAATGAGGCCGAGATAACCCTTCCATTGTTCCTGGAAGACCTTGAAAAAGGCTCACCCCGGCGCACCTACACATCGGGCGACTGGGCTGACATCGAAAAGACGCCGATACCGCGCTGGGAGCTGGTCAACCTCAAGAACTATGCTTCCATGAACGTGCAGTATTCTCGCGGCTGCCCCTTCAACTGTGAGTTCTGTAACATTACGGTGCTGTATGGTCAGAAACCGAGAACCAAAGGTACGGATCAGATTATCGCGGAATTAGATCGTCTCTACGAGACCGGCTGGAGGGGGAGCGTCTTTTTTGTTGATGACAACTTTATCGGGAACAAAGCAAAGCTGAAGAAGGATGTACTGCCTGCCATGTGCGCGTGGATGAAAGAAAAGGGCTATCCCTTTGCGTTTGCAACGGAAGCCTCGATCAATCTCGCGGATGACCAGCAGCTGATGCGGCTCATGGTGCGCGCAGGGTTTGACACCGTCTTTGTCGGTATAGAAACGCCACACGAAGCCAGTCTCGCCGAGTGCAATAAGTTCCAGAACAAGAACCGCAATCTCATGGCATGCGTAAAAACCATACAGAAATCGGGGTTGCAGGTGCAGGCAGGGTTTATTCTCGGCTTCGACAATGATCCGCCATCGATTTTTGACCGGCTCACCAAGTTCATCCAGGAGAGCGGCATCGTCACTGCAATGGTGGGCTTGCTCAATGCGCCGCGCGGGACAAAGTTGTACGACAGACTTGTGAAGGAGGGTCGTCTGCTTCATGATATTTCAGGCGATCATATGGATCTCTCGATGAATTTCGTTCCTAAGATGAACCGTGAACTGCTTGTCAATGGATACCAGAAGATCCTCGATACGATCTATTCTCCGAAATGCTATTATGCGCGCATCAGGGGATTCCTTGCTGACTACGCGCCCTCTCAGGAGAAGCTGTTCCATTTTCGTCTGAGTCACGTCGTCGCTTTCGTGAGATCTGTATTTGTCCTCGGGATAGCCGAAAAGGAGCGCTATCAGTACTGGAAACTTCTCATCTGGTCACTCTTCAGACGTCCCCGTCTCATGCCCCTTGCTATCGGCCTGGCGATCTGCGGTTTTCATTTCAGGAAAGTCAGTTGTGACAATATCGGCTTCCTGAATTGATGCAGGTCCCCCACAGCCCCTGAGAGGAGCAATGCTATGCTGAGCGATCCCTCAAAACACCGCACATTCAAAGCACTCGTGGACTACTATGCCAAAGAGTATTCTGCCGGCCAGATTGCCAACCAATTGTGCGATGTGATGGATGGGTTTGTCACGCCCGCCCACACCGAAGCGGCTCAGTGGACCATAGATGCCGTGAGAAACATGGCTGAGGACAGGTCATTCTGGAAGCAGGATTGTCTCAAGGTCTTCAACGACATCCGTTCCGCCGCGGCCTCCTATTTCCAAAGGCAGAACGTAGACTCTTCGGACGAAATCCTCTTTGATATTGTGCAGGCTGTTGTGCTGAACTTTGCAGTCAAACCTCTCGAAAAGTGATACCAGTTCGGATTCAAGCGTATACTTTCGTTGTCGCTGCGTCGCTTTTCCTCGACGTACTAGAGTACGCCTCCGGCAAGCTCCTCGCTGCCGCCTCGGTCTCCATCTTGAATCCGAACTGGTATGACGTCTCGGTGTGAACACGATTTACACGCGACATTCATTCATTCGGACCTTGAAAAAGGCAGCGGTGGCATATATACTGCAATACAAATAGAGGATACAGCTATACATTATAGGGGGTGTGATGACGCATAAATCTTTGGTCGTTCCCGTTGTCATGATCATCATCGCTCTTCTTTATTCCGGAGCGCTTGCAGCCGACGAGATTTCCGCGCGCTCGTACCTGCTGGTAGAAAAGGAAAGCATGGCCGTACTTGCGGGAAAGAATTATCACGAAGAACTCCCTCCCGCGAGCACGACAAAGGTGATGACCACAATACTCGCCCTCGAAAGGCTGGACGGCTCAACCCCGATTACCGCGACAGCGAGTGTGCGCAGGATACCAGCTTCGAAGCTGAACCTTTCGCCGGGAAAATCCTACACCGCCGCAGATCTCATCAGTGGTACGATGGTTGAATCGGCGAATGATGCGGCCTATACTCTGGGTCTTGCTATTGCGGGAAGCGAAGAAGATTTCGCAACCATGATGAATGAGAAGGCGCGCGAGATAGGCGCAATAAACACCCACTTCAAAAACGCGTCCGGTCTTTATGTCCCGGGACATTACAGCACCTGCTGGGACCTGGCGCTCATCTTTAGATACGCCTTAGGCAACGAGCAGTTCCGGGAGATTATTTCCCAGAAGTATTTCTTCTTCAAAGCGGGAAGGCAGGATATACGTTACGCCAACCACAACCGGCTTCTCTTCTGTTTCGAGCCATCGGTCGGCGGAAAGACGGGTTTTACACGGGTATCAAAACATTGCTACGTAGGAGCTTTCGAAAAGGATGGTCATATTTACATCCTTGCACTTCTGGGAAGCAAAAACCTCTGGGGTGATGCGGTCCAAATTCTGGCGCAGCTTTATGAAAAGGTTCCCACAAGGACGGAGTTGACACTGGCCAGAGCGTCAGCGATCACGCTTTCTTCATACAAGGTTCCTGCAGACAACCCTGCTCCGGCCAAGAAATCGGCCAGGAAGAAGACAAAACGAACCAAACACCACCGCATGGCAAAGAATAACCGATGACATTTAAAGCCTTCACGGCCGCAGTCCTGCTTGTCTGTTTCCCCCTTACCACGTTTTCTCTGACGCTTACAGAAGAGGCAAAACAAGGTAAAGAGATCCACATGGAAGTGTTGAGGATGTTCAGACTCAACACTGACCCTTACGTCTGTCTTTACATGGCAGAGATTGCAAAACGGCTGGAACCAAATGCTGGGGTTCCCTTTCCTGTCAGAATGACGGTAGTTGAGTCAACGGTTCCCAACGCGTTCGCAACTATGGGCGGGTACACGTATGTCACCACTGGTCTCATCGAAATGGCTGACAGGGAAGAAGAGGTGGCAGGCGTGCTGTCTCACGAGCTCGCCCACGTGGGAAGGCGGCATGTCGCCAAAAGGATGGAAAAAGAAAAGCCTCTGAGTTGGGCAACCCTTGCCGGGGTCCTGCTGGGGACGCTGGGAGCGATGGTCCCCGGTGCAGGTGCTCTTGGCCCGGCCCTGATGACCGGCACCATGGCAGCCGCTCAAACAGTCTCTCTCAAGTATTCCCGGGAAGACGAGGACGAGGCAGACAGGTACGGCCTGGAAACGGCGGAAGCGTCAGGTTACAGCGGTCACGGCCTTTCAGATTTCCTGAAAAAAATTCGCGCCACGGAGTCAGAAAGAAGCATTCCTCAATATCTCCTCACTCACCCGTACTCTGACGTTCGAGCATCGAGAATTGAAAGCAGGATTCACCTGCCCAAGACCAAGGTGAATACAGATTTTTTCCCTTACGTCCAGGCAAGGCTGAAAATCCTGAATAAACCTCTCGGCCCGGCCATAGAGGATACGTGGATGGGAAGGTACCAGAGAGACCCCAAAGATCCGGTTGCTGCGTACGGAGTGGCCCTTCTCTACACGCTGAAGGGCAACAATGCAAAAGCCGAAGAGCTGATTCAAGGCATGAACTCCCCCTACAGAAAACTTTTTCTCGGTGAGATCTATGTCAGAACCCAGAGATTCAAAGAAGCAATTGACGTGCTGCGCGATCAGACAGACCCCATCGCCACGTATTTTCTCGCATCGGCACTCGAAGGAAACGGTGATCTCGAAGGCGCAGCGGAGGCATTGAAAAGCCTATTCCCTTACAAAGAAAATCTCCCCTCCATTTATCAGAAGTACGCTATGGTTGTCGGGCGATTAGGCTACGAAGCCATCGGTTACGAGTATTTGGGCAGGTACTACCTTGAAATTGGCAGGATGCCCGCAGCCCGGATCAATTTCGAAAAAGCCGCTGCGAAATACGGGCGCAACACCCAGGAAGCGAAGGAAGTGGAAATCCTTCTCGAGGAAACTATGGAAAAGAAACCTGACGGGAAGGATGGAAAATCAAAGGACGATCCTCAGAACAAAGGGAAAAAGCAATAGCATTCCTGGAGTAATTCCTGGCGGACAATCTTCAGACAATAATCAAAAAATAATAGTTGTCACTCGCCGGCTCCTGTTGGTAAGCTTTGAGAAGAAGGCCGACATGAAACGCGTCTGCGCAGTGATTCTTTTGATATGGTCTGTTCTTGGGGCCGGATGGGCCATAGCACAGACTGACCAGAGCAGAAAGGCATACCCCGGCAAGCCTTTAATCGTCGGCTTTTCCACCTCTTCCCTCGATGTCGCGAAACGAGAGAATCCCCGGTGGCTGAAAAGCTACATTGATTTCTGGGATCTTGTGGCGCAGGAATTGAAGCGACCCTACGTCTTTAAGGCGATGCCCTTTAATGAGATTCTCAAAGCGCTTCAAGAAGGGGCTATCGACATCACAGCTGTTCCAATAATCGTCTCCGTTTCGCGCGAGGAACAATTCGATCTCTCCACACCTCTAGGTTCAGGACAGGTAGGTATAGCAATGCGATACCGGGTCTGGGACCATCCATGGTTGTCACTCATCCAAATTTTCCTTTCGTGGACTACCGTGAAGGTGGTGCTCATCCTGCTGGCAGCCCTTGTCGTGATCGGCGCCATCGCGTGGCTGATCGAGAGAAAGGAGAATGAGGAGTACTTCGGGCAGGGTGCTCTGAGAGGGATCGGAACAGGCATTTTTTGGGCAGGTTCTACGCTGGCATCAGGCATATGCTTGGGCATCAGCATGAAAACAGGCCTGGGGCGCATCCTGGGTTTATTCTGGATGGTCGTCTGTGTTATTACGTTTGGCGCGGTCATCGCGTCGCTCACCTTCTACCTGAGCAGTCAGCACTATTCAGGCTGGGTAATCGACACCGCCCGCTTGAAAGGGATGCACATCGGCGTATTCAGCACCTCGGTTCAGGTCCAGATGCTGGAAAAAATGGGAATTCGATATACCGCCTGCGAAAACACCGATGAATGCATAGGTGCCCTCACGCGCGGAAAGATCGACGGCTTCCTCTATGATGAGGGTTATCTGCGCTATCTTTCTGAAACTCGCTACCGGGGGAAACTCTCCGTGTACGAGACAGAGTTGAAACCGTACAGGAGAGCCTTTGCAATGCCCAAGGACAGCCCTCTGCGCAAGCCATTTAACGTGGCGCTCTTGAGGATCGCCGAACGTCCGATGGGCGAGGGGGTCATTAACCAACTTGACTTGAGCCAGTACCTCAAGACGGGGACGCTCAATCCGATGGAAGAAAAGAGACGATATGGAGCCGGACGTGGAAAACGGTAGTTCACAGAGGCTCTCTTACCGCATGAAAAAGGGCAGTCGTCATCTTCTTTTGTTGAAGGCGATTATGACGGTCCTTTTCTTCGTGGGAACGACAGGCCTGGTTTGGGCAACAGGACTACCCATCGCACACGAAAATCCCCCGGAGAAACCATTGGTGGTTGCAATCCAGCTTGATCAAACTTACACCAGTAAAGACAAGCAGGGGAATTGGACCGGACCGATGGTAGACTTCTGGAAGCTTATTGCGATGTATTTGAAGAGACCCTACGTCTTTCGGGAGATGCCCTTAAACAGCATCATAAGCGCCCTTGAAGAAAGCACGATCGACGTGGCAGCTATGACTACCTTCATCAATGCGGAGAGGGAAGAACGGTTCGATTTCTCCACAGCACTGGGCGAGGGACACCACGCGGTCGTGACAGTCTATCAGCCGACACATGAGCATCCGTGGCTTGCTGCCGTCTCAGTCTTTTTTACTACGGGGACTCTCACGGTGATTCTCATACTCATGGCTATGCTTTTCTTGCTGGGCGTCTCGATCTGGCTCATAGAGAAGAAAAACAATCCCGGAGACTTTGGCCCCACCAGGAGCAGAGGCATCGCTGCCGGCATTTACTGGGCCGGCTCAACCCTGGCCTCGGGTTTGTGTTTCGGTATTTATCCGAGGACGCTGCCGGGCCGCATCCTCGCCTTGACGTGGATGATAACCTGTGGACTTGCGTTGAGCGCGGTCATAGCGTCGCTCACGCACTCACTCACTGACCAGATGCAGCAGATGCAAGTGCTGGAGGATGAAGACATTCGCTACATGCATCTGGGAGTCAAGAAAGGATCGGTTCAGGTGGATATGCTGAAAGAGGCAGGCGGCTATTACACTCTTTTCGATACTGATGAGGAGGCACTCAACGCAGTGCTGACGGGTCAGGTCGATGGGTATCTCTGTTTTGAGACGAGAGCGATCTATTATGCGAATCATGATTACAGCGGCAGAATCTCTGTCTACCCCACAAAATTGAGGACTCATCTTTACGCTCTTTCGATGCCGAAGCAGAGCCCGTTACGCAAACCTATAAACCTTGCCATACTGAGGCTCACCGACGATGGCGTATGGGAATCCCTCCTGGATCGCTACGGACTGGAGAGACCCTCGATACAGCAAGGGCTCGCGTCCAGGAAGGCAGCCAACAAGTAGCATCAGATTGCGCGCCACATATTTCAGCGTCAGGCGTTTGCTGCTTTAATCAATTTTTGTATCTGCTCTTCCCCTGATTTTTTTTCTTTTGGGTCAAGCTTCGCTAGCTGCAGCGCCTTTGTGGGACACGTGTCGACGCAGGGCGGCGAATCCTTGTTCAAGTCCAGCTGATTCAGGCACAGGTCGCACTTCTGCATCTTTCCGTCTTTTCCGAATTGCGGCGCACCGAACGCACACTCTTTTTCGCAGGTTCTGCATCCGATACACTTACCTCTATCAGCGACAACGATACCATCCTCCGGCCTTTTCTGTATCGCCTGTACCGGGCAAGCCTTGACGCAGGCCGGATCAGCACAGTGCATGCATGACACAGACGCTGATGCGAGTTTCACGTCAGGATAGCGGCCTGTCCAGATCTTGTAAACCCTTCTCCATCTGACCCCTAAGTCTCCGTCTCGCCACTCCTTACACGCTACCTCGCACCCAAAACACTGCGTACATTTATCCTTCGCAAAAGAAAAGGCGTATTCGTTCGGCATGATCACTTCTCCTTTCTTTAACTACATTTTGGTTATCTGAACCAGCGTCTGGCTCGACATAGCGGTCACTACAGGGTCGAATGCCTTCTTTGCGTCGACGCTGTACATGATGTTCACGTTTGCCCCACCGTCCAGCAAAGGGAAATCTTCAAATCCCAGTTCTTTACAACCTTGCCACCATCCGTGGAGAACCATTACCGTATCAGGGCGAATACCGGGAAAGAACTCCGCTTTAACTTTCATCCAGCCGTGCGGCGACTCCACGCGTACCCAGTCACCATCCTTTATCCCCCGCTCTCTCGCGGCGTCGGGATGAATATGAAGAGCAGGATATGGCTGAATCTCTCTCAAGTAGGGAACGTTCCTCTGCCATGAAGCAGTGTAGACATTGGACGTATGGTAATCTGAGAGGATCAGGGGATACTTCTTGGTCAACTCCGGTGTACCGGTTATGCTCTCAGGGGGCTCTTTCCATTCAGGGAGCGGGCTGTAGCCAGCTTCCTTGAAGGACGTGTTGTAGATCGCAACCTTTGCCTGCGGCAGAAAAGGCGCTTTCGAAATCCGCGGGCTCTTCCGCTTGAACACCGTTTCGTAGTTTTCATATTTTCTCGGGAGCATCTCATACTTAATACCGGTCGGCTGCTTGCGAAGATCGTCGATCGTCATATTGAGAGGCTTCAATTGATCGTTCATCGACGCTGTCATGCTGCCACCCCAGAAATCGTCGCCGTAGCCCATCTTAACACCGAGGTCACAGAAAAACTCAAAGATCGATTTGTAGTCGGCAAGCGGCTCGATCACTCTGTTGCGCGCAATGATCCAGTTGCCTCTCACCTCGAATGGATGATCGATCTCGTAGGGAGTTGCGAGCGGTACCACGATGTCCGCATAGGGCATATCAGCCGTCCGCGCCACATCGGCGATCACGTAGAACTCAAGTTTTTTGAGCGCCTCTACCACTCGTTTTCCACCGCGCGTACTGACAAGCGCCTGTGAGCCCGGAGCAATAATGGCGCGTATTGGGTACGGTTTTTCTGTGAGCACGCTATCGAAGAGTCCGAAGTAGGCAGATGATGTGCCTTCGACGAAAGGCTGAAAGGGTCTGGGAAATTCAGGATAGACCAGCTTGTCCACCCATGCCTGCGTGTATCGTTCGGGCAGGTTGACGGCCTTAAGCCTGGGCATTGTGCTCGCGGCGCCGAATATGTTTCCGCCGGGCCTGTCGAGGTGGCCAGTGATCGCTATCAGGATCGCTACTGCCCTGATCGCGTCATTTGAAGACGGCACATGCTCGACGCCATTACCCAGATCGATGCCTGCACGTTTTGTCGTGGCAAAGAGTCGCGCGATCTCTGTAATGCGTGCAGCCGGTATTCCGGTGATCATTTCAGCCCACGCAGGTGGATATTTCTGCACGTGCTCTTTCAGTTCATCGTATCCGTAACACCATTGATCCACGAACGGCTTGTCGATCAGACTTTCATTGACTACGACATGAAGCATGGCAAGAGCGAGAGCCGCGTCTGTTCCGGGCCTGATCGGTACCCATTGGTCTGCGAGTCCCACATCAGGTTCCATAGAGGGTTTGATCGCGATGAGTTTTGCGCCACGTATTTTCGCATTCACATAGGCCTTAGCGCCATCCTGTGCGGGCGCAGAATAGATGGGCTGTTTACCCCAGATGAGCACGAGATCGCTGTTTGCGTAGTCAACCGCTCTCGGCCAATCTCCGACCGTGTAATGGAAACCGAAAGACATCTGCATCGCGCATATGCCGCTGTGTCCGTAGTTCGGGCTTCCATGGGCTATCAGGAACCGCTGGATGTAGTCGCTGTATGTGCGCCTGGCGGGAGAGAGCGAGCCGAGCGATTCGGGCCCGTACTTTTCCTTCTGCTTCTTTAGCGTCTCTGCAATGATGGTTATGGCCTCGTCCCAGGTAATCCTCTGGAATTTGCCCTCGCCTTTCTTCCCTACCCTCTTCATCGGGTATTTAAGTCTTTCAGGCGAATAGACCCACTGCGGCGCTGCCTGGCCCTTCGGACAGACTGCGCCTGCGTTTACCGGCGACTCCTTCATGCCCGCGACCTTGGTGAACCGGCCGTTCTTCGTGAAGGCATAGACCCCGCAGTTCGCGGCAGGCCCGCACATGGCGCAAATAGTCGGTACAACCGTTGCCCCGTCCTTGGCTGCGGCAGCCATGGCCTCGTCAAGGGTGAAGGATTGAAACGGGAATTTGCCGATGGCAGCACCGGCAATTCCCAGTCCTGCCGCTTTAAGAAATGTTCGCCGATCCAGCGAGAAGCGCGACTCCGTTTTCCCTTTGCTCATCATTTCCTCCCTTGTACTAGATACGACCGTCCGCCGAGGCGGACTAGGAAGATCACTCATTTTATTCGTTAGGACGACCGCCCTGGCGGGCTAGGAAGACCGGCACGCCTTTGGTGTACCTGGGAAGCCCAAGACTTTGTTTTTCAGCGTTATCTTCCCTCCGCTCTAAGCCCATTGTAGCATGAGTGCGCTGCTTTGCAAGATAGATTTTCCGCTTTCTTCCATCGCCCTGGCCCTCCAGGTCCCCGATGCGGGGGGAAGCGGTCGTCCGAGTCCGCCCCTAGCGGACGGACGTCCTACGTCGTCTTCTTTCTCATGCGCCGCCCTCCCCCATGCTTCTGAATGAAGACGTAAAATACGGGGACGAACGGTATCGCGAGCAGTGTTGAAGAAAGCATACCCCCGAAGACCACCGTACCGATCGCGCGCTGCCCGGCTGCGCCTGCGCCCGTGGCAAAGAGTAGAGGCACCACACCGAAGATAAAGGCGAGTGAAGTCATGACAATGGGACGGAATCTGCGGCTCGTCGCTTCGATAGCCGCTTCTGCGGCGCTCATGCCCTCACGTTGCAGGTCACGCGCGAACTCCACGATCAGTATGGCGTTCTTGCATGCGAGTGCGATCATGAGGACCAGCCCGATCTGCGTGTACAGGTTATTGTCGTAGCTTCGAAAAATGAGAGCGAGCAGCACGCCGACAAGAGCCATGGGCACAGCAAAAATAACCGCTGCCGGCGATGTCCAGCTCTCGTAGAGCGCCGCCAAGACCATGAAGACGAGCGTGACTGCCAGCGCGTAAATGAAATATGCCTGATGGCCCACCTTCTTCTCCTGGTAACTGGTGGTCGTCCAGTCAAAGCCCATTCCCTGAGGCAGAGTACCAGCCGCCAGTTTCTCCATAGTCGCGAGAGCCTCGCCCGAGCTGTGTCCAGGAGCAGCGGAGCCGAAAATAGCAGCAGCAGGATAGAGGTTGTAACGGGTGATCAATTCCGGGCCCTGCATGCGCTTGACTTCAAGAAGGCTCCCCAGGGGAACCATCTCATTCTGTATATTCCGGGTGTAGAGATTCTTTATATCCTCCACCCTTCCGCGGTACGGGTAATTGGCCTGGATATAGACCTGGTATATCTGATTGAATTTGTTGAAGAGGTTAACAAAAGACGAGCCGAGATAGCCCCGAAGGGTCTCAAACACGTTGGTAATCGGCACCTGAAGGGATTCGCTTTTTGTTCTGTCTATGTCCAGGTACAGCTGAGGGCTGTGGGCGTTGAACGTAGTGGCCAGACCTTGAAGAAGGGGGTCAGAATTACCCGCCTTGACCAGCTGATTGGTTGCCTCTTCCAGCGCCTCAAGATCATTGCCGGTTCGGTCCTCGACCATCATCTGAAAGCCCCCTGACTGCCCGAGACCCCTGATGGCCGGCGGAACCACGACAAAGCCTATGGCGTCCTGGACGCGGGAAAGATCGCGGTTGATGTTGGCGACGATCTTCTCCTGTGTCAACGCGGAGCCCCTTTTCTTCCAGTCTTCGTATACAACAAACACGGTGACAATATTCGGCACATTCGCCGAGTCGAGAAAAGAATAGCCTCCGACCGTCACCCACGCCGAGATACCGGCTGTCTTTTTCAATACTGCGTCGATCTCGTCGGATACCTCGCGCGCGCGAGAGAGCGATGCACCATCCGGCAGTTTGGCGAAAAGAAGGCCGTACCCCTGGTCTTCCGTAGGCAAAAAACCGGTCGGTCGCCGCACAAACTCCCAGCCGGTGAGAGCGATGACCACAATAAAGACGATAACCATGAGCCCGGCATGCTCCACCATGAGCCGGACCAGGCCCATATACGGCCTTTTCATGGCTTCGTACACTCTGTTAAAGCCCCGGTAAAACCAGTTGGGCTCTTTCTGCTTTCTCTGCCGGAGCCACAAGGCACACTGTGCAGGTTTCAATGTCATCGCATTGATCGCACTGATCACGGCTGTCGCAGCAATTACCAGGGCGAACTGGCGGAAGATTTGTCCGGTAATGCCCGGCAGGAAAGCAGCGGGCAGGAACACGGAGACCAGCGCCAGCGTAATGCCCATAATCGGGCCCGTAAGCTCCTGCATGGCTTTGATTGCCGCCTCCGTCGGCGGCAAGCCCTGCTCTATGTAATGTACGCTGTTCTCCACAATGACAATCGCATCGTCGACAACAATACCGATAGAGAGAACCAGTGCAAAAAGGGTCATGAGGTTGATGGTGAAGCCGAGCGCGATCATCGCCCCGAAGGCTCCGATGATAGTCACAGGTACCGTGGTCGCGGGCACAAGAAGGGCACGGAAGTTCTGCAGGAAGATCATTATCACCACGAGTACAAGAATGGCCGCCAGAAAGAGCGTTTCATACACTTTCGACACCGACTGCCGCACAAAGGTGGTGGTGTCGAAGTGGATGGCATGCTTCATGCCCTCAGGGAATTTTCTAGCCATCTCGTCTACGGCCTTGTAAACACTATCGGCTACCTCGATAGAATTTGCCTCCGGCAGAGCCCAGACGACAAGCTGAGCGGAGCGGAGGCCCTTGAGATTTGCATAGTTCGCATAGCTCTGCTGCCCGAGATCGACTCTCGCTATATCGCGGATGCGCACGATCTGAGCGCTCGGCCCGGTATTACTCTTCACAATGATATTTTCGAATTCATTCTCGTCAGACAGCCTTCCCAGGCTGTTGATCGTAAACTGGAAGGGCTGGCCTGCAGGCATGGGCGGCGCGCCGAGCTGGCCGGAAACCACCTGGAAGTTCTGATTGGAGATGGCGGTCAAAACGTCCGTGGTTGTCAGATTGAACTGCTTGAGCCTGTTGGGATCAAGCCAGACCCGCATGCTGTACTGGCCCGCGCCAAAGACTCTAACCTGCCCTACTCCGGGAATCCGTGACAAGGGATATTGCATATTGATAAGGCCGTAGTTGGAGAGAAAAGCTTCGTCGAACCGGTCGTCATCGGAATACATGCTGACCAGTAACAGAATATTAGTTGAGACTTTTCTTACATTGACGCCCTGGACCTGAGCGCCGCTGGGGAGCAAAGCGGTCGAGCTGTTTACCAGGTTCTGCACGAGTGCAAGGGACTTGTCAAGGTCAGTCCCCACATCGAAGCTGATGGTGAGCGTATAGGAGCCGTCACTTGAGCTGGTGGATGACATATATATCATGCGCTCCACACCGTTAACTGCCTGTTCGAGCGGCACGCCGATTGTTGCTGCCACAACCGCGGCGCTCGCGCCCGGATATCTCGATGTCACCTGAATTGTGGGAGGCGTGATCGGGGGATATTGCTCAACAGGCAGACGGGAGTAGCTGATAGCGCCGATGATGATCGTGATAGCAGCGAGAACGTTGGCAAGGATGGGACGTTCGATGAAAAACTTTGATATGTTCATCGATTGCCGGTAGGGGCGCTGGTAGATTTTGAATTGCTGGAGGTGGCCGCGGGAGAGTCTCGCAGCTCCTGTTTCAGGGGAGTTACTGTACGGCCGGGAACAGCCTTCTGGAGTCCCTTTATCACGACCCAGTCTTTGTTCGTAATGCCCTCATCAATCACGCGGAACTGCCCCTCAAGATGACCCGTCTTTACACCTCGTCTCTCTACCACATTCGATTGGTTCACAACTATCAGGAACGTGCCGCGCTGATCATTGCCCACCGCATCTTGCGGGACGAGCGCGGCTACTCTCGTTTTCACGGGGACGCGGATGGAGGCGTAAACACCGGGGACGATCTCCCCGTCGGGGTTCTCGAAGATCCCTCTCAATTGCAGGGTCCCTGTTGTTGAAGTAATTGCGATCGACGCAAAGTCAAGAACGCCGCGGTGAGAGTAATCCTTTTCGTTGAGGACGCTCATGAAGACCGGCCATTTCTGCGACTCCACTTTTCTCGCGCTCCACTTCGCCTCTTTCGTAAGCCGGGCGAGATCGGAATCGCTGATCGTAAAGTAGACATAGATGGGATTGATCTTGTTGAGCGACACAAGCACCGTGTTCTCCCCCGATCCCACGAGATTACCCGGGTCAACGAGCCTGCGGTCTATGCGGCCGTCAAACGGCGCTCTTACTTCCGTGTAGTCAAGGTTGAGCTTCGCAAGATCACGGCTGGCCTCGGCGTTCGCCAGGTTCGCGCGGGCCGCATCCCTCTGGAAGCGCCAGTTGTCCACGTCCGATTGAGCCGCTGCCTTTCGCTGGAACAACTCGGTGTACCGAATGAATTGCGCCGAAGCGTACTCGAGCTGCGCCTTCTGCAGCGCGATTGCGGCTTCCGCCTGCCGTAAGCTGTCCTTGTACGTATTCTGCTGTATGACGAAAAGCAGTTGATTTTCACTCACGAATTGTCCGTCCTGGAAAAGAACCTTCTCCAGATAACCCGCCACACGGGCGCGCAACTGCACGGTCATGATGGCCTGCGTACTGCCTGTTAATTCGAGATAATCGGTGACCGAACGTTCAAGCGGCTGCGCAACTGTCACTTGAGGTGGAGGCGGCGGACCGGCTTTGGGATTCTCGTGGCAAGCCGCTAAGGCGAGGGTTAAGAGAATGAGCAGAAGGTACACCCCTCGCCTAAATCTCAAATTCCAAGCACCAAATTCCAAACAATATCTAATCAGCCCAAATATTAATGACGTCAAGTACGGACGCCTCTGTTTTGAATATTGGAATTTTGACATTGTTTGGAATTTAGACATTGTGATTTGTAATTTGCTCCTTTCTCACCAGTCCGGGCTTCGGATCAAGGATCGGGGTTCTTCCGATGCAGGCGGCATGTAGGCTGCCGGCTCCAGCAAATTTCCCCAGTTCGTGCGCTTCGTCATCGCTTCTTTTATCTCAGGAGGCACGAGATCCATCCCTTCCCTGATCTGCCAGCCGCCTCCGAGACCCCGGTAAATGGCCACCAGATTACTTGCAACGCTTCCCAGGTTACTCACAAACGTATCCTGTGCGCTCAGCAGAGACTGCTCGCTGGTTATCACCGTGGTAAAGTCGGTGATCCCTCCGCGATATTGCTCAACAGCGAGATCGAGCGCCTGTCGTGCGGCATCGGTGCTCTCTGCAAGCATCTCCGCCCGCTCCTGCGATTTCAGAAACCCTACCAGTCCGTCTTCCACATTCTGCTGCGCCTGAAGCACAACGTTCTGGTACGCCGTGAGAAGCTCCTGAAACTTCGCGTCCTGCAACCGTACGTTATTCGTGAACCGGCCGTAGTTAAAAAGATTCCATGTGAACCCAGGACCCGCAACGACATTTCTGCTGTGCCAGTTCACCATGTCGGCCAGTGTCGAGTTGCCTAAGTCCGTTGAGATGAGACTGAACGTTCCTGTCAGTGAGAAAGCAGGATAGAGGTCGGCCTTGGCCACACCGATCTGTGAAGCTTGAGCCATCGCCTGGTATTCTGCCCTGCGCACGTCGGGCCGCCGCCGCAGTAGATCCGCAGGGATCCCCAGCGCTACCTGCGGAGGAGGAACGGGTATCCCCGGAGAGCCAGCCAGGATCTCTGCGAGGCCCCCCGGCGGAAGGCCGAGCAACGTGCTGACAGCATGCTTCGTCTGTTCGAGCTGTATCTGGAGGGCGGGCACAGCGGCCTCCGTATTCATGAGGATCGTCTTCGCTTGCTGAACGTCCCTCTGCGAGGCTGTACCGTATGTGTACTTGGCTTCGGCTAATTCAAGGTTCTCACGTTGGATAACACTGTTTTCCTTCGCTATGTCGATCCTTTTTTCGAGCGTCTTTATCGCGATATAGTTGGTTGCCACATCCGAAACAAGGCTCACCAGCGTATTGTCGTAATCGGCAACGCTCGCAAGCAATGTCGCGTCAGCCGATTCAATAGCCCTCCTGAACCTTCCCCAGAAATCAATCTCCCACGAGGCTGTCACACCGATCTGATCCTGCCAGTAGCTCTCGAGCTGGCTCGAGAAGGCGGCGAGCGTGGAATGCTCACTCAATCGATTGTACTGAAGCGACCCGATACCCTGCTGCGTCTGGGGATAGAGTGAACCGACGGCAATCCCGAGCTGCGCACGGGCTTCGAGCACTCTGATACCGGCCACCCTCAGAGGCAGGTTCTGCCGGTACGCCGTGTCGATGAGCCGGTCGAGCACAGGATCATTGAATACCTTCCACCACGAGCGATAATCTGCAGGCTCATTCGTAAGACGTTTGTCGCCGGCCTCTATCCAGTTCGGCAACACGGCTGTCTCAGGCCGCGTATAGTTCGGCCCTACCTTAGCACATCCGACCATCAACAGCAGAATCAGCAGAAAGAGGGCTCTATTCATCCACATTTCAAAATTTCTCTCTTCGCCGAGTGCAACGAACAGCGGAATACTTGAGCAAATCTATATCGCGCGGCGGGGGGTGTCAACACAATTCTCGGACTCTCGATTCATAAAAACCGGATATATCTTGACACTCCGAGTCCCCTTCTGGTAACGTTGCAGGTACATCACAGCTAACTACTCCGAGGAGCAAGACCCCTCGTTATGCAGCAAGGTTCCTGTCAGCTCTGTGGAAAGCCCGTACTCCCTCTCCGGACATTCGAGAAAATAGCATCGATTGCAAAAGAGAAAGGCATGGCCGAGCGTGTCTTCCGGCTCCTCTGCCCTGCGTGCAGACGGCAAAGATTCGCCCGAGAATTGCTGGGTGAACGACTTGAGCCGATTGAACCGGTCAGGCACGCGGCGAAGCGCAGACAGGATGCAATTGAGACGGTGAAACAGGACCACCTGCGCGGAACAACAGCCTACAAGACTGAATGTTTCATCTGCAACCAGGGATGCGATGCGCGTGTCCACGTGAAAGATGGAAGCGTAGTGCTCGTAGAGGGCGATACGAGCTCGCCCGTGACGAAAGGCACGCTCTGCGCCAAAGGCCTTGCATCAAAGGGCATACTCTATCATCCCGATCGCCTGCTCTACCCCATGAAGAGAGCAGGAGAGCGTGGCGAAGGCAAATGGGAAAGAATCTCCTGGGACGAAGCGTACGATAGCATCGTCAAGAACTTGAGGTCGGTTGAAAAGACGTATGGCCCTAACAGCGTCCTGCTCGCCACAGGCACAAACCGCGGATGGGTCGGTTACTTCTCGCGCTTTGCCAACGCATACGGCAAACAGTGTATGGGGCCGGGCATCGCCCAGTGCTGGTTCCCGAGAATGACCGCGGGCATACTCACGCTTGGAACCCCTGCGCTCGAGAATCCCTACTACGAAGGCTCGAAGTGCCTCCTCGTATGGGGTGTCAATCCCACAGCGACGTGGCCGGTCAAAGCTGTAGGCATGATGGATGCACGCTCGCAGGGAGCCAAGATGATTGTAGTGGACCCTCTGCTCTGTGAGACAGCCTCAAAAGCAGATCTGTGGCTCCAGCTACGGCCCGGGACCGATGCAGCTCTCGCTCTCGGCATGCTCCACGTCATTATCGAAGAGGGGCTCTACGACAGGAAATTTGTTGAGCGCTGGTGCTCCGGATGGGATCAGTTTAAAAAACGGGTAAGCGAGTATCCTCCGGAACGAGTGGCGCAGATCACGTGGGTCCCAGAGCATCTCATCAGGGAAGCGGCCAGGTTGTACGCGACGACAAAGCCGGCTTCAATCACGGAGTGTCTCTCCATAGATCAAAACGCCGATACCATCTCCACAACGCGCGCCCTCACCATTCTCGCTGCCATCACCGGCAACATCGACGTGCCTGGCGGCAACGTGATCAGCATGCCGAAAAAACTGCACGGAAGGAAGGCAGAATCAGGCCTTGACTATTTGACCAGAGAACATCACGAAAAACGACTGGGCAGCAAAGAATATCCGTTACTCGCTGGCGAAGCGTGCGTCATGCCGTCGCCCTCCGCCCACAACCATACTGTCTGGCAAGCAGTGCTGACCGGCAAACCGTACCCGGTGCGTGCAGTCTATTGCCACGGTAATAACATGCTGGTTGCGTATCCCAACACGCCCATGGTCGCTGAAGCCTTGATGAGCCTCGATTTCTTTGTGGTGGCTGATCTCTTCATGACGGAAACCGCACGCATTGCAGACATCCTGCTCCCCTGCGGAAGCTGGATGGAACGAGGCGGCGTCGCGTGCCACGATCAGACTTCCTTCAACGGAATCCACCTTCAGCAGAAAGTTGTGCAGTTGGGCGAGTGCCGCACCGATTACACGGTTCTGAATGAGCTTGCCGCGAAGCTCGGCTTTGGCGAGCGCATGTTCCCGAGCGACGATGCCTACTTCGATTTCCTCCTTCAACCTTCGGGAGTGACGTATCAGGAGTTCAAAAAGAAAGGTCGCATCACCATTCCTGACGCGTTCAAGAAATACGAGGCAAAGGGCTTCAATACGCCTTCCGGAAAAGTCCAGCTGTATGATCCTCGCCTGGAGGAGATGGGTTTTGATCCCCTGCCCGGCTTTCGCGAGCCCACGGAAAGTCCCGTAAGCACCCCGGAACTCGCCCGGGAATATCCCCTGATATTCACTACGGGCGGCAGGGCTCCTGTTTTCCGTCATTCAGAGCTCCGCAACATACCTGCATTGCGGGAGATTGTGCCGGAGCTGCTCGCAACCATTAATCCGGAAACAGCGCGCCGGCTCAGCATCGCTGACGGGGACGCGATCATCATCGAATCGCCGCGAGGGCAGATGGAGGCAAGGGCATCTCTTACCGAAGGCATAGACCCGAGAGTGATCCAGGTAGCGAGCCATTGGCCGGGCAAGAACAATGTGAATCTGCTGACCGACAACAAAACCTGCGCGCCGATCATAGGAAGCGCTCAACTCCGCTGCCAGCTATGCAGGATACGCAGGAAAGAAGAAGGGCCTCTTGGATAGCATCCTTCTCATCGATCTCGACAACTGTGTTCGCTGTCACGCGTGCGAGGTTGCCTGTCGTGAAGAGCACGGGCTGGCTTTTGAAGGAGGCCCCAGATGGTGCCGGATTGAAACCATAGGACCGAGAAAAGCCGGGGATCGGCTTTATCTGGATTTCGTCCCCGTGATGTGTTTCCACTGCGATAATCCGGTGTGTGCTGCGCTCTGCCCGGTTGATGCCATAGCCAAGCAGGAAGACGGTACTGTGCTGGTCGACGAGGAGGCATGCACCGGCTGCCAACTCTGTGTCTATGGGTGCCCCTATGGCGCCATGGCTTACAACAACACAACACGTGCGGCGGGCCACTGCGACCTCTGCGCACTGCGCCGATCAGCAGGCCTGGAGCCTTCCTGCGTGCAGCATTGCATAGGCGGGGCCTTGCAGTGGGTGACACCGGAAGAGCTTGCCTCGATAACAAAAGGAGAGCATGTGCTCATGCTGGGGCGGGCGTGTTACGTATCAAGTAAATGGAAGCTGGCGCTGCCGGACTTGAGCAGTATATAGCTGCATATAGCTGCTGTCTGGGCAGCGCTTAAAAAAGGGGGATGAGGATGAAAAAGGGACTTAGAGTAGCCGCGTGTGTCCTAATTGCCGTCGTTTTGTTTGGCAGCCTTGCGTTTGGCCAAGGCGCAAAAACAGCCGCAGCACCCTCGGGCGAGCCGATAAAAATCGGCGGTTCTCTGCCGTTGACAGGTTTGGCATCCGAGCAGGCCAAACTTATCAAGGCCGGGTACGAGTACTGGGCCGAAGATATTAACGCAAGGGGAGGTCTTCTCGGGCGTCCCGTCAAGCTGATAATGTATGACGATGAGAGCAGCGCCGACAAGGCGGTGACCTATTATGAGCGCGCCATTACGATTGACAAAGTGGACCTTCTGTTCGGCGGCTACCCCGGGCCTACAGATGTTGCGCTCATGCCTCTTGCTGAGAAATACGGCAAGGTATTTATCGGGCAGGGCGGTCACATGAAGTCCTTCGAACAGGGGTACACCTACAGCTTTGCAAGCCCTCCGCTGATGAGCGAATGGACGGTCATCGCTGTGGCAGGAGTGCTGGAAGATCTGATCCCCAAAGCGCAGTGGCCCAAGAGCGCAGCCGTGTTCTCAATGAACAATGTCATCGGCGTTTCTACACGGCCCACGGTTGTCCAGTGGCTCGAAAAGAATGGCATCAAAGTCGTCGTGGACGAGGTCTACAACCTGCCGCTTTCCGATGCGAACCCGCTCATCAGCAAAGCCAAGGGAAGAAACGCAGAAATCATGTTCTGTTTCAGCTTTTTTGATGATGGCGTCATGCTGACACGGTCAGCAAAGGCAATGAATTATAACCCTAAGATGATTATGCACCTGATCGCGTCGACCATACCTGCCTGGATGAAGGAAATGGGGCCTGATGGCAACAATGTAGTCGCAAACATGTGGTGGTGCTCGCGTCTTCCATTTCCCGGCAACGACGCGATCAACGCAGGCGCGAAAGCGAAGCTCGGGCTTCCGTCCGCTCCCACCTATTTCGGCCTTGGCTACTGCTGGATGAAAACCCTGGAACTCGCTGTGCAGGGCGCGGGTACGCTGGATCAAAAAACAATCCGCGATTATATGAGAAGCCACACGTTCGATCTGCCGTACATGAAAGGAGTCAAATTCGACAAGGCCGGCCTGCCGCCCGCATTTAACTACATGATCCAGATGACCAACGGGCAGATTGAGCTCATCTGGCCTAAGAGCGTGGCCACCACGAAGTTTGTCTACCCGCGGCCGAATTGGAGCAAGTAAAGAAGATCGCGGCGCAGTAGTATCAATCATTCTTTGGAGGAGGCATTACTCATGTTCGGCAGGAACTGGAAGACGTCTGAGCTGAAGTACAAAGTGCTGGTGGAGCGCAACGTGAAAATTCCCATGCGCGACGGCGTGGAGCTGAACGCTGATATTTTCAGGCCGGACAGCAACGAGAAGTTTCCCGCTGTCTTGGGATTTCATCCTTACGACCAGGTGGCTCAAACAGCACCGATAACCAAAAACTCGCTCTCCACAAACTTTTTCAAACTTCCGGGGCAGGAAAAGGGTAATGCATTCATTGAAGCGGGCGATCCCAACGCCTACGTGCGGAGGGGATACGTATACGTGATCGCAAGTATCCGTGGCACGGGTAAATCAGGGGGAGAGTATCCTTTTCTCGACGAACCAGAGGCTCAGGATGGCTATGATGTCATCGAATGGATCGCCCGTCAGGCTTGGTGTACCGGCAATGTAGGCATGTTCGGCGTCTCTTACTTCGGATGGATTCAGCAGTACATAGCAGCCTTGAACCCTCCTCACTTGAAATGCTTCTTCGGGCCGTGGGCAGCCACGGACTGCTACCGCGATTTCGTGTACCGCGGCGGCGTACTGGGACACGGGTTCTGCAGGATGTGGGCGCTTGGGTCACTTTACAATTGCAGGGTCGGAAAATCGAAGGCGAAACCCGAGGAGATCAAGAGCCTTCTTCAGGACGAAGATATCCAGGGCGTGCCCGAGCTCATTCAGATCTTGAGAAATCCTGACATGCTGACGCACCCCCTCGTTATCGACATTCTCAGGCATCCCTTCGATGGACCGTACTGGGACGTGCGAAAGGTCAAGTGCGAAAACATCAAGGTGCCTGGCTACATCGGTTGCTGCTGGGGCATGTACGGGCTTCACTTGAACGGAGCATTCCGCAGCTTCGAAAACCTGAACGTGCCAAAGAAAATGATCATCGCGCCACCCGCCTACCTGGATCGCCCGCTCTACCAACTGCAATACGAATCGCTGCGCTGGTTTGACCATTGGCTCAAAGACATGGAAACGGGCATCATGGACGAGGCGCCGATCCGGCTCTTTGTTATGGGGTCGAATGACTGGAAAGAAGCTAAGGAATGGCCATTGCCCGAAACAAAATGGACACCTTTCTTCCTGCACGAAAACGGATTGCTCCATGAGCACTTGCCGCATGACGACGAAGGCTCAGACACATTCAACGATTCCCCGTGGGGGCGCGGCTACCTGGAGTATTCCACGCCGAAGCTGGTTGAGAACACGGAAGTGATAGGACCGATCGTGCTCAACCTGTATGCTTCGAGCACAGACCCTGAAGTCTTCTGGTTTATAAGCCTGCGGGAAGTCGATGCGCAAGACAATGAAAGAATACTTACCAGGGGCTGGCTCAGAGGCTCTCATCGCGAAGTCGACCCTGAAAGATCAAAGGCCTGGGCGCCTTATCATCCCCACACCAAGTCGGAACCGCTGGTTCCAGGCAAAATCTACGAGTTCAAAATACCCATCGTACCCACCGGCAATCTTTTCAAGGCTGGCTCAAGGGTAAAACTCAGGGTCAGCTGCAGTGACGATCAGCCGAAAAACCCTTTGGAAATGATTGCAAGTGGAAGCCTTGTACGCCAGTCTCCGTCCCGCCTCAGAGTTTACCATGATGCGGAGCATTCTTCGGTGCTGTTCCTTCCGATCACGAGAGGGAACATTATTGAAACGTTCATCTCCGGTGGTGGACCTTACGTTTAGGCAGAATTGGTATTAGTTAAAGTTCGTAAATGGCGATAATAACAGTATGACAAAACGTGAAGTCTTGATGCTGATACTGATATTTCTTCTGAGCTTACTCTTCCTGTCATCGTCTGGCTGGCACTCTCCTCTCGCCGCGCAAGACACCATCAAGGTTGAACAGGACAAAGACAAGACTGTCTATACGATAGGCTCAGATAACAGTAACAGAGACGCACAGGAAAGAGATAAGGAACGGGCATGGGATATGCTCAGAAACATGCCTGTCATGATAGATGGACGGGGTGTTCAGCCCCCTCAGCCGCCAAGGCCAACTCCGTACACGCAACCAGCGCCTGTCAGGTGACCAGAGGCATTGCACGGGCTCTCCGGGCTGCTGTTTGAATTCTTTCCAACCTTTGTAGTAAGCTCCATCCGCAAAGATTTATGACCAGACAAAAATCGAACATCGTTCTCATAGGCATGCCGGGTTCGGGCAAGAGTACGGTAGGTGTACTACTCGCGAAACGCACGTCTCATGGGTTTATCGACACGGACGTTCTTGTTCAGACAGCCCGGGGCCGCTCGTTGCAGGGGATAGTCGACACTGACGGCTACATGGCCCTGCGCCGGATAGAGCAGGAGATTCTACTCAGCCTTGACTGCCGCAATCACGTTATCGCCACGGGTGGCAGCGCCGTATACAGCCCGGCGGCGATGGAGCATCTGAAACTGGAAGGACTGGTTTTCTTTCTCGAAACAGACCTTACCACGCTGGTATCGCGAGTTCGCGATTTTGAAACAAGGGGACTCGCCAAGCGGCAGGATCAGACTCTCGCCGACCTCTATACAGAACGCAGCCCTTTGTACGAAAAGTACGCTGATGTCATTGTATCTTGCGCGAACCTGACGCACGAAGAGGTCTGCGCACGTATTATGGAGGAGTTGAGGAGGTATACAGAAGAATGAGTAGACAGCAGAATGCCGGTGCCGAGAATACATTGAACGGCACCGAGGGCAAGATATTCCAGCTCGCGAAGCCTTATCTTACCGTACGAAATAACGAGTATCACACGCGCTCTGCAATAACCTTTGCACTGAGACTGCTTGAGATCGTAGGAGGCGACCGAGATATCGTCATCCCTGCCGTTATACTCCACGACACAGGGTATGACTCACTCTCTGAGGAGCTTATCTCACGTGCCTGGGGTCCGCAAAAGGAAAGGCATATCACGCGAATGCACGAACAGGAGGGCGCAAAGATAGCGGCAAGCGTTCTCAGGGATGTAGATTACGACCCATCGAAAACAGCTGAAATTCTCCAGATCATAGACGGCCACGATACCCGGCATGCTGCTCTGTCGATCAACGATCAGATCGTAAGAGATGCGGACAAGCTGACGCGATACGCGAAGGATCTTGCATCCTGGGTACCCTTCTTCAGTTCCACACCCCTGGAAGGCGCTGCCAGACTCGAGCGCCTCGTCGACGAGTGGTTTTTTCTGCCGGTATCCAAGGAGATTGCAAGGGCAGAATTGGCACAGCGCAGGCTGGAAGCAGGCCAATAACGTCAGCCGCCCTCATTAATGTAACGGCAAACCAGTCTGTTACTTCGCGCCGCGGGGAAGGATTGCTATCTCGCTGTAATCGCCCACTGCTCTGGACTTCGTATTGTCAGCATCGGTCAGAATCCCGATTCCGATGGCCTTCGGGTGCTTATCGTTTCCGAAGAAGTGCTGATAATCTGAGAGTACATCCCGCTCCTCGGTGATCCATTCGTTAGCCTGGCCCCGGCCGCTCCGGATAACAATCATCTTGGCTCCGCTTGAATAAGGAGAATTGAAGGCTGTGCTCACGGGCAACGTATCACTCCAAATGTATTTGAGGGCTTTAACAAAAGGCAGACCGCTGAGAACAACGTACACGCCGAGCACGCTGTCGTTCCCTTTTTTCACCTGCTCATTTGATCCCTCGGGAAAGATGACCGCTCTCCATTGCCACCGCATTATCGGGTAATCTCCCATATCCCATTTCTTCTCGTAACTGATCTGTACCGACAATCCGCGTGCGTCAGCACGCAGAAATTTCTTCTGATTCTCAGCCTGAACAGAATATACCTTGACTCCTTCTTCGTCGTCTCTGGCACGCCATCCTGAGGGAAATTTCCCCACCTCGTCCTGTTCGAAGGTTATGCGAAAGGGCGGCTGGGCAAAAAGGGTTTGCGCAAAAAAGAGCAGAACGCTCAGGGTAACCATTAAGATCTTCATGGGCACATCGTAACGCATTCTATTGCCTGACGGCAAGCCCTGGAAGCCATTCCGACTGTTGTCGCGCGTCTTTGCCTTGCCGTCCCCAATTTACTATAATGTTGGAAAGCAGACAAAGCTTAAGGAGGTGCACCGTGCATTCGATCTGCAGGGCCTCAATTATCGCCGTTCTTTTCTTGCTTCTCGCTCTTTCGCAAAGCAATGCAGTTCCTCCTTCCGATCGGATGTCGCTCTACTTTTCACGGGAGCACGGCGGCCTGGAAGAGATACTTGTCTCTCTCCACGCAGAAGCTCAAAAAGGGGGGTATATCTGGCTTGTGACCTCATCTATCACCCACCCCGCGCTGGCGAAGGCCTTGATCGATGCGAAGCAACGTGGGGTCGACGTTCGAATGATAGGTGACCGGAGAAAGCTGGAAACCAAGCGAGACCAGGTGGCAATGTACAATCTCAAACTGCACGGCATCCCTATAAAGATCAATCGCTTTTCCGGCGCGCTTCGCCTGGAGGCAAGCATGGTGAACGACGAGTACCTGGTGGTCGGGAGCTATGATTACGGTTCGACCGAGACGCGTACCCCTCTGGGCACCATAGTGGATGAAGAGAATCTCCTGGTCATTCCCGCCGGCGTCGACAAACGTATTCTGGAGCAATACAAAAACGCATTTGAGAGAATGTGGAACGATTCTAAGTCCTACGAAGAGCTGAAGTAGCGCGAACAGTCCTCAAGAGGTATCCCGATGCAGAGAGAAACGATTGAAACCGACGTCTTGTGCATAGGCGGCGGCATTGCAGGCCTCATGGCCGCCATTCGCGCCCGCGAATCGGGCGCGCGAGTGATCGTGGCTGAAAAAGGTGCGACGAAATACAGCGGTGCAGGACGCATCGGCAACGACCACTTCTGGTGCTACATACCCGAGTACCACGGTCCCGACATCAACGCATTCATCAAAGAATGCATGATCACGCAGCTCGGCAACATGACATCGAATCTCGGGCCGAGAGTGGTGCGCACGTGGCTCGAGCATTCGTTCGAGATAGTCAAGCTCTGGGACAGCTGGGGTATCCCCATGAAACATGACGGGGAGTGGCACTTCTCAGGCCACTCGTTTCCCGGGAGGGTCATGACGCATCTCAAGTACAAGGGCGCAAATCAGAAGTCTGTCCTGCTCGAGCAGGCTGTAAAGAAGGGCGCCCGCATCATGGATAGAGTTATGGTATTTGATCTGCTCGGCGGACCCGAAGCTGTCACCGGTGCGCTTGCGGCGGATACCAGGCACGATCGCCTCATTGAGTTCCGGGCAAAGAGTGTGATCCTCGGAACCGGCTCCACCATACGCCTTTATCCAGGGCTCACTCCCGAGGTTATGGGCAATAATCAGCGCCCTTTCACAGAGACAGGGGACGGGCGGGCCATGGCGTGCCGCGCCGGTGCCGACCTGGTCAATGTTGAGCTTTTCAGCAGGCATGCGGGCGTCAAGAATTACTGCCGGAGCGGCCAGGGCACCTGGGCAGGCGTCTGCAGAGACCCACAAGGAAAGCCCATTGGCAAGTATCTGCAGGAACCGGATATTAGGTTCGGCGACATCATCATAGAGGTGGACAAGCAGATATTCGAGCGCTACCAGCAGACAGGCAGAGGGCCGGTCTACATGGATTGTACGGGCTTGTCCGAGGGTGATTTCGCCTATCTCAGGCAGGCCCTCATCAACGAAGGGAACATCGGGCTTCTCGAACACCTCAGGGAAGAGGGTGTCGACCTGCGAAAGAATGCAATCGAGTTCTCCACGTACGAGCTGCGCTACCTGGGCCGGATCTGGACTAATGAAAGGACAGAGACGGGCACACCAGGACTCTTCACCGCGGGCGATGAGTCCACCTTCAGCATCTCTGGTGCGGCGGTCTTCGGCTGGCTCAGCGGGGAATACGCGTGCCAATACGCCGCCCAGCATCCTTCAGCCCTTGCACAACCCGAGCAGAACGCAATCAACGAAAAGATAGACTCAACAGCAAACTTGATCACCCAACTGCAGACCAGGCAACGTGGACACGACTGGCGTGATGCAAACCTCGCGCTGCAGCACACGCTGGCAGATTATGCCGGGTCGATAAAATCAGAGGCGACGCTGGCTGCCGGTCTCGCGCACCTGAGAAGGCTTCGCAAGAAGCTTGACGAGACTCTCCTGGCGAGAAACCGCTGGGAATTGATCCGCTGCCTGGAGGTCCGCAATCTGTATGATCTTGGCGAACTGGTCTTCGTCGCAGCCCTTGAAAGAAAAGAATCGAGAGGCATGTTCCAGAGAAGTGATTATCCCTACACAGACCCGCTATATAACAACAAGGTGCTCACAGTGAAGCACATTGAAGGCAACCCCCATGTCGCGTGGAAGGACATACCCAGTTAGACTTTTATCTGCTGCAGAGCCTGCGTCATGCGGTCGAGTACCTCAGCCAATCTTCTTCTGGTGCAAGCGAAGTTAAGCCTCACGAATCCTTCGCCTCCCTTTCCGTACTCAGTTCCATCGTTGAACGCCACTTTTGCCTCTCCGAGAAAAAAGTCGAAGGGGTTACCGGGAATACCGCTCTGCCTGCAATCCAGCCAGGCGAGATAGGTTGCTTCCATCCTCTTCATGCGCAGGCCGGGAAGCTTCTCCCTCACGAACTGCATCAGAAAATCTCTATTCCCCTCCAGGTAAGAGATTACCTGGTCGAGCCATTCCTGCCCGTCCCTGTATGCTGCGAGAGCAGCTGTAAACCCCATGATATTCACGTGAGGTATCAGCCCCTGGCTTCCCGAGACCCACATCCCGCGCAGGGCCTCGTTCCTGATAATTGCAAAGGCGCACCCGAGGCCCGGCACGTTGAACGTTTTGCTGGGAGCCATGAGCGTCACGGTTCTCTCCTCCACCTCGCGGCCAAGCGTTGCAATGGGTGTGTGCCGAAACCCCGGAAAGACGAGGTCGCAATGAATCTCATCCGAACAGATGAGCACATTGTGGCGCAGGCAGATGTGGGCAAGCCTCTCGAGTTCTTCCCTGGTAAAGACGCGGCCCACCGGATTGTGAGGATTGCACAGAATAAATATCTTCGTGCGATCCGTGATCGACTCTTCAAATGCGTCGAAATCGATTCCGTAGGTATCATTCTTTTCGATCAGCGGCGGATCAATCACATTGCGGCCGCGAAGGAGAGGATCACGCATAAAATGAGAGTAGACGGGTGGCTGGACAAGAACGGCATCCTGCTGTCCTGCGAAGACCTGAAAGGCAAGGTTGAGCCCCGATACCACACCGGGCAGGTAGACAATATCCTCTTCTCTGGTCTCCCAGCCATAAAGACGTTTCAGCCGTTCCTGGATGATAAGAGTAAGATCACGCGGAGCACGCGTGTAGCCGAACACACCGTGATCAACTCTCGTACGAAGCGCGTCAATGACGGGTTGCGGCGAAACAAAGTCCATGTCTGCCACCCACAGAGGGATGACATCATCGCCGTATTTCTGCCATTTGTAGCTATCACTGCCTTTGCGCCCTGTCTCGTGGTCGAAATCGTATTTCATCGTTGAGATCCTTACTCCATCTTCTTTTCGTTCCTGTCACGTGGTTGAATTCTATCACAGTTTCTTCTTTGATGATTTTACAAATTAGTGCGGGAGCGAGGAACACACATTTCTCACGGGTATCATCTTGACAAACCAGGAAACAGAAATAAATTAACCATAGATCGCACGGATGTGGAGGGTCCCGGCAGTCGGTGCTAAGGGATTTCAATGGTTGGGATAAAGAGAGTTTATGACGTTCCTACTCGGCAGGATGGCAAAAGAATACTCGTAGATCGCCTCTGGCCCAGAGGAGTGAAGAAGGATCCGAAAGTCGTCGACGACTGGATGAAGGAGATTGCACCCAGTGATGATCTGCGGAAATGGTTCAGCCACGATCCAGCGAAATGGGTCGAGTTCAAGAGAAGATACAAGAAAGAGCTGGAAACAAAACGTGAACTGGTCGAGCAACTCAGGCGTCAGGCCCGCGGGGGTCAGCTGACGCTTCTTTACGCAGCCAAGGATACGGAGCACAACAACGCCGTTGTGCTCAAAGAGATAATCGCAGCGAGATAATGGAACATTTCTATCAACTCCTCGAAAGCATCGGGTATCTCCATCCCGTGCATCCGCCCTTCACGCATGTGCCTGTAGGGCTGGTGATTGGAGCCTTTCTGCTGGGACTGGTATCATTTCTGTTCCGCTCCCAGTCTGCCGGCCGGGCTGCACGGTATTGTATGCTCATCGCATTCATTTCCATGTTCGTCGCCGCATTCTTAGGGTACATGGACTGGCAGCACTTCTACGCCGGCGGCTGGCTTAGGCCGATAAAGTTTAAACTGGTGCTGGCAGCGATTCTCCTCGTCTTGTCCGCTATTTCGCTTCGGGCAGGGGTGGCCGACGAGAGAACATCGGCACGTGTCGCAGGCATGTACACCCTCTGCACGCTTACGGTACTAGGTCTCGGCTTTTTCGGGGGCGAGCTTGTCTTTTCCGGCAGAGTTCCTGTTGCGCCTGCAGAGTTCCGGGTAGGAGAAAAACTTTTCCGCGCTAATTGCAGCGGGTGCCACCCATACGGCACGAACATAGTCGCGCCCGATGCAGAATTGCGAGGCTCAGACGACTACAAAGACCTCCAGACGTTTATCCGATGGATACGCGATCCTAAAATGGATAATGGCGCCCGTGGCGTCATGCCACCCTTCCCTCCGTCGAGAATATCAGACACACAGGCCGGCGAATTGCGTGAGTATATAATGAAGACAATGGGACCGGCGAAAGAGGTCCCCACGTGTGACGTCACGATTCCCGCAGTCGCGCCGAAGACTGATCCTGCAAGTATCGCAAAAGGAAAAGAGCTCTTTGAGGCCAATTGCAAACGCTGTCACACAGTAAGCGGGACAGAGACTATCGTGGGGCCCGGCCTGAAGGGACTGCTGAAACGCACAACCTTCCCCGTCGGCGATTGGCCATCAACACCCGGGAATATTTTCAAACAGCTCCGGTGCCCCTACAAACAAATGCCGTCATTCAAAGAAAGACTGAAGGATGACGAGGTCATAGATATCATCGCCTTCCTGAACGCGCAGTAGGTCAATCGATGCTGCCGTCCAAACCCGACCGCACCGATAATTTGTTGTAACTTCAGAGTGTTTTGGATAAAATTAGGCGCAGGCATCTCTACATTCACATCACCTATGAAAGGCAGAGTTATGGACTTCACCGGCCGCACTGCGTTGATAACCGGAGCAGGGCAAGGAATCGGCAAAGCCTGCGCAGAAGTCTTTGCCAGCAGGGGCTCAAGCCTCGTGCTGCTCGACAAGAACAAAAATACTCTCCCACACGTTGCTAAAGCTCTCAGGGCAGAGGGCTGTGGCGTCATAGCGCACGTGATCGACCTGACCCATACCAGACGGTTGGAAACACTGATTGAACACATAAAAAAAGAAACAGCGGTCGACATCCTGGTGAATAATGCGGGTTTTGATAAGCCTGGTGTCACCTCGAAAACTCACAGAAACCGTTTTAACGCTGTGCTCGGGATTCACGTGGGCGTTCCCTTTATGCTCATCAAACTGTTGCTTCCTGACATGAGGGCCCGAAAATGGGGGCGCATTATCAACATAAGCTCCGTATACGGTCTCTCCGGTGCAAAGGGAGAAGTGGCCTATTCCACGGCGAAGGCCGGTATCGTTGGGCTGACAAAGACTGCGGCGCGTGAGGGCGGACCTGATGGCGTGACCGTGAATGCGGTGGTACCAGGGCTCATCCGGACTCCTACCATAGAAAAAATGCCGGAGAAGTACAAGATTCCCATCCTGGAGCAAACATTGCTCGGCAGGATCGGTGAAGCGGAAGAAGTGGCCCGGACGATAGCGTTTCTTGCATCCGATGATGCATCCTACATAACCGGAACAACCATAACAGTTTCGGGTGGCTGGGGTATTTAAGAGGTTTTCTGAAGATGGTGAAGCAGAGTGCAGGCCTCCTCATGTATCGTAAACGAGGCCAATCCATCCAGGTCCTGCTCGTGCACCCTGGAGGTCCCTTCTGGGCCAAAAAAGATCTCGGCGCCTGGTCGATACCGAAAGGAGAATTTGCAGAGGATGAGGATGCGCTGAAAGCGGCTCGGCGAGAATTTGAGGAGGAAACAGGCTTTCTGCCAACAGGCAATTTCATACGCCTCGGCAGCATCAAACAGCCGAGCGGCAAAATCGTTCACGCGTGGGGCTTCGAAGGGGATCTTGACACCAGAAACATCAAGAGCAATACCTTCCTGCTCGAGTGGCCCCCTCAATCGGGCAAGCAACAGGAATTTCCCGAGGTTGACCGGGCCGACTGGTTCAACATCGAAACCGCCAAAGAAAAGATTACTAAAGGGCAGATCGATTTTCTGGACGAACTTCTCCGTAATCTTGAATCCGATCCCCCGGAAGCAGCGTGATTGAACCGCAGACCGCTTCGCTGGTAAGAGGCGAAGTCCCCGAAGGGGAGAAGATCGCCCTTCGGGCTGCGAAGATGGAAGATAAATGCAAGGAAGAAAGAATATAACGGGAGCTCTGTTAAGATTAACCCTTCTTAGGCACGCCAAAGACGTGACGGTCTTCCCAGTCCGTTACGGCGGACGGTCTTCCATCTTCCCTCTTCTCCATTTCAGCTGCAACACCTTCGGAGGCGCGTCGTGAACGGGGCAGAACTCCTGGTCAGAACCGCCAAGGAACGGGGCATCCAAGTCTGTTTCGCCAACGCGGGCACTACGGAAATACCGATCGTGATGGCGCTTGACTCGGTAAAGGGCATGAGAGCTGTCCTTGGGCTGTTCGAAGGAGTCTGCACAGGCGCGGCTGACGGTTACGGCAGAATGACTGGCAGGCCTGCCATGGCGCTCCTGCATCTCGGTCCGGGGTTCGCCAACGGCATTGCAAACCTGCACGATGCAAGAAGAGCTGCTACACCTGTTCTCAACGTCATCGGTCAGCACGCAACCTGGCACCTTCGTGCTGATCCACCCCTTGCAATGGACATAGAAAGCCTGGCCCGCGCTGTGTCTGGTTGGGTGCGCAGCAACCGATCCGTCGAGACGCTCTCACACGATGTGAGTGAAGCGGTCAACGAGTCACTCTTTGGGCAAGTATCCAGCCTCATCGTTCCTCACGATGTCCAAATGGCTGAAGTCGAGGACAGAAAGCCAGAAGACGTTGGCTTTGCCTTTGATCCGATCGACGCAGATGCTATCGAGAAAGCAGCAAAGCGCATTCGCGCTGCGAGAAAACCCGCCCTTCTCCTTGACGGTCGGGCTCTGAGCAGACCAGGGCTGGATGCGGCTACGCGCATCAGCGCAGCCTGCAGAGCTGATCTTTTTGCGCCAAGCTTTTTCTCCTGCACGGAACGCGGTTCCGGTCTACCCGACGTGCAGCGTATACCCTATTTCCCGGAAGAGGCGGTCTCACTGATGGCTGGCTACGATGTTGTCGTGATTGTCGCTGCGCATGAGCCAGTCACATTCTTTGGCTATCCCGGTGTCAGAAGTCATATCCTGAGCGAGTCGCAGGAAAAGATCCACCTCTGCACCAAGAAAGCCGACCCGGTGGAGGCGCTCATTGCGCTGGCGGCTGCGCTGGATGCACCCGCTCGCGTGACTATGAGCGAACCACACAACAACCGCTCCGGATTGCCCGAGGGTACACTTACAGCGGAGAAAGCATGCCTCACGCTTGCAAGTCTCCAGCCGGAATATGCAATCATTGTGGACGAAGGTATCACCAGCGGGTTCACGTATTATCCCCTCACTGTGTCCTCTCCTCCGCACAGCTTTATGACCATTGCAGGCGGCTCTATCGGCTACGGCATGCCGTGCGCCACAGGCGCCGCTATTGCGTGCCCTGAACGACCGGTAATCAACCTTCAGGCGGACGGAAGCGCTCTGTACACGGCACAGGCTCTCTGGACCCAGGCGCGGGAGGGGCTGCACGTCACTACCTTGATCTGTTCCAACAGGAGTTACAAGATTCTACAGCTTGAACTTTCCCGCGCAGGCATTGCGTCCTACGGAAATAATGCACGAGCACTCACGGACCTGAAGGCACCGCCCATAGACTGGGTAAGTCTTGCGCGCGGCTTTGGTGTTCCTGCTGTTTCCGTTGACACAGCGGAAGCGCTCGCGAGGGCGCTCGGCATCAGTCTGGCGGAGCCGGGACCGCGGCTCATTGAAATGGTATTGACATAACGGTGATATTTGTCGCAGATGTAATTATCTGTGATGAAGACGCCGGAGAACGAGATCGGGGGAGATATGAAAGAACTGATCGATAGAGCTGCCGCATGGATTGCAGCAGCACAAAAGGTAGTTGTCTTTGCAGGAGCAGGCCTCAGCACCGAATCGGGGATACCCGATTTCAGAAGCCCGGGAGGCGTGTGGGATCGCTACAACCCGGAAGACTTCTACTTCCAGAACTTTCTTGCCAGCGAAGCCTCAAGGGAGAAGTACTGGCAGATGGCAACAGAAATGTATGAACCGATGAAGAAAGCCCAGCCCAACGCGGCGCACCTCGCCATCGCCGAACTGGAATTGCTGGGCAAGCTGGACTGTGTAATCACGCAGAATATAGACGGTCTCCATCACAAGGCGGGCAATTCAGAAAGCAAAATCATTGAGCTTCATGGCACGGCCATGTATGTCTCCTGCCTGAGCTGTAAGAAACGGTACGACCGCGACGAGATCCAGAAGCGGATCAGCGAGGGCGAGAAGGCACCGCGCTGCGACTCGTGCAAAGGATTGCTCAAGCCGGCGACCATCTCCTTCGGCCAGGCCATGCCGGAACGCGAAACAGAAGAGGCATACAGGCGCTCTGCCGCATGCGATCTCTTCATTGTGGTTGGTTCATCTCTCGTGGTCCAGCCGGCTGCCTCCATGCCTGTGGTTGCAAAACGGGGCGGATCAAAGCTTACCATTGTCAACCGCGACGAGACGCCCCTGGATGATATCGCTGATCTTGTAATCCGCGGACAGGCCGGCCCGGTGATGGCGGCAACACTGGAAATTGTGAGAAAAAGAGTGGGAACGGGACTGGCATAATGACAGACCGCTTCGCTGGGACGATCGTTCGCTATGCTCACTCAGACGATGGACGATCGCCTTCGGCTCGGACGATGCAATGAACGACAGACGATCACTTCTTGAATTTGCGTCCTAGTTCGGCGCAGCTGAACGGGCGTCCCAGCCCAAAAGGGCGGTTGTCCTAGTGACCCCGGACCTGATCCGAGGGAACGGTCTTCCCAGTCGCACGTATGTGCGACGGTCGGCCTTCAGGAGGTTATCATGCTGGCAGATCTTGTCAAAGCAAACCGGAGTTACAGGAGGTTTCAGGAGGATAAACCGGTGGCGCATGAGACCTTGAGGCAGCTTGTGGACTTGACGCGCTACGCAGCGTCCGCGCAAAATCTACAACCACTCAAGTACATTCTTTCCAGCACACCTGAAAAGAATAGCCTCATTTTTCCTCACCTGGCGTGGGCCGGATATTTGAAGGAATGGCCCGGGCCCGAAGAAGGCGAACGGCCGGCTGCCTATATCATTATCCTGGGCGACCGAGAAATCACCCGAAATTACTATTGCAACGACGGCATCGCTGCCCAGACCATGCTGCTTGCAGCGGTTGAGCTGGGATTACAAGGATGCATGATTGCCAACATTCAGAGAGAAAAACTGAGGGCTGCGCTCAATATCCCGGAAAAATACGACATCATGCTCGCCATAGCCTTTGGCTACCCGAATGAAACCGTGGTGCTGGAGGAAGTGAAAAACGGAGACATCCGGTATTGGCGCGATGAAAAGAGCGTGCATCACGTGCCCAAGCGCAGTCTATCAGAGATCATCCTCGATCTCTGAATCTCTATAATCATCACTCATTCCTGTATGTAGGATGTTGACTTGGATTGTCGAAATCACTAAGCTTACCAGGCAGTTCTCTCACGAGTTCTGTAAGGCTCACCAGGAAAGAGAAAGAGCATATGCGCTGTATAGCAATGCGGGGGTCTCCATGGTTCCAGTTCTTTGCAATCGCACTGCTGGCTTCCCATTTTTTCGTATCGATGCTTTATCTCTGCTGGAGTCCACCTGCAGGCGCCCAAGAGAGAAAAGTACTGCTTCATGATGATTTCAGGAACCTCGATAAATGGAAACCACTTCACTTTCCAAAAATAGAAAAACATAGCCTTTATAGCGTCGAATCAAAGGATGGCGAGCACTACCTGCGTGCAGAAACCCAGGCTTCAGCCTCGGGTCTTCTGTACAGAGAAAGCTTTAACGTGTATGACTACCCTAAAGTCCGCTGGAGATGGAAAATAAGCAACGTATATGACAAAGGAGACGGGCGGACTAAAGCCTCTGATGATTACCCCATCAGGATTTATGTTCTCTTCGAATATGACCCGCAGAAAGCGGGGGCGGCTGATAAGATCAAGTATGGACTGGCAAGAATCATCTATGGTGAATATCCTCCGCACAGTGCAATTAATTACGTCTGGTCGAGCGCGACCTGGAATACGCCCTTTATCACGAGCCCGCGCACTGACAAAGTCAAAGTAGTGGCGCTGCAGAGCGGCACTTTGAAAGCGGGGACGTGGCAGGAAGAAGAAGTCGATGCGCTGCAGGACTACAGGAGAATGTTCGGTACCGATCCTCCGGCAAGGGCAAGCCTGGGCATCATGAGCGACTCTGACAATACCGCTGAGAAGGCAGTCTCCTTCGTCAGTTTTGTTGAGGTCTATCGGTGAGGAGGTATCGGGCGCAGATCGTAGCTGCCTGCGTTCTCGTCTGCATTGTTATCGCGATCAGGTGGTCCGGTGTCGACGCGTACTTCACGGTCGAGAACCTGCGCAAGCACAAGGACCTGCTTGAGCAGTTCATCAGCAATCACTACTCCTTTTCATCTTTCGTTTTTATCTGTCTCTATCTGGTCTGCGTGGCGCTTTCGATGCCTGGTGCAACGGTCTTGACCTTATCGGGAGGCTTTCTTTTCCATCTCTTCCCGGGAGTCGTGTATGTAATTACAGGGGCTACACTGGGTGGCACCTGTGCATTCCTGCTTTCTCGCTACATTCTCGGTAACACCATTCAGAAGAGATATGGAAGTCAGTTGCACCGCTTTAACCGGGAATTTGAAGAGAATGGCCACTTCTACCTCCTTAGCGTCCGCTTCATCCCTGTGTTTCCCTTTTTCCTGATCAACATGCTTTCCGGGCTCACGAATATAGGCCTCCGGACATTTGTCTGGACCACGGCCCTCGGGATCCTGCCAGGCTCCATTGTCTACACCTTCGCGGGAAGTCAATTGGGGACACTACATTCGGTGAGGGATCTCTTGGGAGGCAGAATAGTGATCGCTTTTTTGCTGCTCGCCGTGCTTACGCTTGTTCCCCTGGTTCTGAAGAAAATCCGCGCCAAAAGGGTTCGATAACTTCAGTCGTTCCACCATACTTTCACCCGGCTCAGCGCCTTCTTCTCTCCTCCTCCTGGCGCACTACATTCTCTACCGCTTTCCCGATCTCCGGGTACTGGAAGACGAAACCAGCCTCCATGAGACGGCGGGGCAACACCCGCTGCCCCTTGAGGATAACCGAGCCGAATTCTCCCAGGACCAGCCTTACCATGAATCCCGGGGCCGGCATGAACGACGGGCGATGCAGGGCCTTGCCGATGGCCCTGGCAAGATCCCTGTTCCTGACCGGTTGCGGCGAGCAGACGTTGACCGCTCCTGAAAGTTCGGTGTGCCTCAGAAGGAAGAGAAAGGCTTCAGTGAGATCCGCCACGTGAATCCATGAAAACCATTGCGCGCCGTTTCCTATGGGTCCTCCCACAAATTTCCTGAAGAGTGGAAGCATCTGACCAAGCGCGCCTCCGTAGGCGCCGAGAACGATTCCGAAGCGCGTTATGACCACCCGTGCACCTTTCTCCCGGGCGGCAAGAGCCTCTTTTTCCCATGCGACCGCGACTGTTGCCAGAAAATCGCTACCCGGGGCCGAGTCTTCAACCAACTCCTCATCTCCGTGAAAACCGTAATAGCCGACCGCGGATGTACTCAAAAGGGTAAACTCTTTAGCCCGCGTCGGATCAATGCCCTCAACGATATGGCGTGTCGTGCTGACCCTGCTGTCGAGTATCGCTTTCTTCTGCTCGTCTGTCCATTTGGTGAATATCGACGCACCCGCGAGATTTATCACCGCGTCATAATTTCGGATAGCTTCCTGCCATGGCCCTCTCTGCGTGGGATCGCCCTGCAGAAAAGAGACGCCTGCAGACGCGCCCTTTGATTCCTCTTCAGACCGAATAAGAATCGTCACGCCATGCCCGGCTTTAATCAGCCGGTCACTAAGATAAGAGCCTACAAATCCGGTTCCACCGGTCATCAAGATTTTCACGAGCCCCTCCCCTTATCCTCCCTTTTCTTGATTGAGCCATGCAGAGACCGATCTTTCTGGTTGTAGCCCTTGATGTTTACAGGGTTGCCTCTGCATTCTTCCCTTTAATATAAGAAGCAACTCGCGGTTTTTCACGTCTCCTTCCCCGGTAGTATGTGACACGCCGATGCCGTTGATCACATCTCCTTATAAGGACCTCGGCAAATGGGATAAGATGGCGTTTCCCTTTACACTCATTACTGAACTTTTAATAAGAGCTAAAGAGGTCACACTGAGCACATTCCGCTTGCAGCCTCCAGAAAGACCGACTATTCTCCCTATAGACCGGAAATTTAATCTGCCCGAGCAGGCTAAAATTGATATGAGCAAGATCATGTGCCCGCATTGCGGTACCTGGCAGGAGGCTCGTTTTCATGTCATACTCTGTGAACACTGTTACGCAAACATCAAAGACATAATTGACGCACATTTCAGAGAAGCCGGTGAGGAACAACCGGAAACCCCGGACACGCAAAGCAGTTCCTCACGGCAGATAGTGCTTGCACCGAATGAGCCTGCGAGCCGATTTTTCGAGAGGTTATGGGCTGCGGGCAGGCATCGGGCCACAAAGGAGGGGAACGGAATACCAAGGGTCTGCAGCGCCTTAAAGAGAACGCTCACAACGTTCTACAAACGATTTTGGCCTCTCTATCCACTCACGTATATTTCACTATTGTTTCTGATGCTCACCGGCATTTTTGCATCCGGTATCGGTGTGCACAAGTTTTTCTCCGAGGAGTATCCATTCGATTCATCAATAATTGCCGTGGTTGGTCTGGGTATCGCGGCGTGCCTTTTTGTCTCGGTTTACACGCAGGCAGCTCTTGTATCCGCGCTCTCTTTTTCGGAGCTCAATCTCGCAGATAGCTTGACCAGGGCACTAGACCGTTTTGGTTCGTACTTCGGGCTTATCGCACTGATGGCTTTGTGCATCGGTTGGGAATGAGTATGCTCCTTGTCCCCGGTGCCATAGCTGCCATGCTTTTTTCATGTGCGCCGTTTATCCTGGTCAGCGAGAATGCGGGTCTGTACCGACCTATTGAAAAGGTCGTGGGATCTCTATAAAAGGCGTTTCCTGCCCCTGACCATGCTGAACTGCGTCTCCTATCTGCCGCACGCCATGCACATCGCGTTCCTTCTCGCCGCCTGCGTTGCGCTGTCGATCATCTCCGATGCCCTTCGATCTATAGGCGGTACGAGTGAGTACAGCGGTCTGTTCTTTGTCTGGTTGCTGTATGTAGTACCCAAATGGATTGTCGCGCTTCTCGCCGCCGCTGCAGTCATCTGTCTCATCCTCTGGTTTCTCGTTCAAGTCTTCGGCCTTGCGCTGTATCTCCTCCTTGAACTGGCGTACGTGTATGTCCTTGCCGATGATCAAATAGGCCCCTGGGACGCGGTCAAGAAAGCGCGAAAAAGACTGCGCGGATTCTTTTGGGTGGAACTGTGCCGTAGCTTCATCGTTTCGAATGCCGGCATGCTCTTGATCCCTGGCGCCGTCTTTTGGGTGTGGTATCAGTTCACCCCTTTTGTCTTTGCCCTTCAGCGGGAGGAGGGAACACCTCTCTCATCTCTGTGGGAAAGCAGGGAATTGGTGAGGGGCTTGTGGGGAAAAGTATTCGGGCAGTTGATCTCTATGCAATTCCTACCCCTTACTATTGTCTTCACACTGCCTTGGTTGATCTTCGCAGGCCTCCCCTTCTACTGGATATTCGGGACATTTCTCTTTTCTTTCACCGGGCATTATCCGTATGGCATGTTCGGCATCTACGGCCCCCATTTTTGGGAGATGCTTTGCTTTTGCTTCCTTGCTGTGTTTCTGGGGTTCTATCTGCCGTTTCAGAAAGTCGTCCTGTACACGCTCTACTGCAAACTCAAGGAGGTGAAGACTTTTCAGGGCACCCAGTCAACGTGACTCGGCTGGAATGGTCGAGGAGAACCTTGATACGACGCCAGGCTTACCTGGTGCTTCGCGGTATGGTGCTTTCGCGCCTTCGTTGGGGACAGTAGCCGGATAAACGCATAGAGAAGGCTACTTCCTGCGGGGTGAAAGGATTTCAAAGCCGAGCCGCTCCTGGATGGTACCCATGATACCTTTGGGCGCGACCAGGATCACCGCAATGGCGATTACGCCGAGAATCAGGAGACTGACACTCGGATATTCTGAGAGCCATTGCTGGAGAATGACATAAATAAGCGAGCCGACGATCGGCCCTTCGATAGTGCCTATCCCGCCGATGATGGTGATAAAAACCAGCCTGACGGTCCAGTCTATCCCGAAAGCACTGAAGGGCTGGATAAAGATGTTGTGAAGATAGAGAACGCCTGACGTCACGCCCGTCACGCCCGCTGCCAGAACAAAGCAGGCAAGTTTGGTCCTAAAAATGTCAACGCCCATCGTTTCCGAAGAGGTCTCGTCATCCCGCATGGCCATGAGTCCCAGGCCCAGCTTGGAACGTAGAATAAAATAGACAACCAGGACAGAGGCAACGCCCATTCCCAGCCCTGCATAGAAGATGGTGTTGAACGAGAGCGTGTACGCAGGTTTTACAAAGAGCCCCATGCCGTAGCCGACATATTTCCAGTTACTGAAGAGAATCCGCAATGTCTCGGCCACGGTCCACGTGCCAATAGCAAAGTAGACGCCTCGCATCCTGAAGATGGGTGCGGAAATGAGAAGAGCAAAGAGAACCGATACCGCGCCTCCGATCAGAACGCTCAGCCAGATGGGGAACCCGTAATACATGGAGAAAACCGCCAGCGTGTAGCCCCCGAGGCCGACAAATGCCTGCTGACCGAGAGAGATAAGCCCTGAGTAACCTGCAAGAAGGTTCCACATCTGCGAAAGGGCGAGGTTCAACGAGAAGAGGAGTACAATCAAGACCCAGTAACGGGATGCCCAGAAAGGGAAACTGGCCAGCGCCAGAGCGACGATCACGATGCCGAAAAGTTTCTGCAGAAACGAAGATGCCATTCAGTCTTACCCTTTAGAAAAAAGTCCCGTGGGTTTTAGGGCCAAAACGATCAAGAGGATAATGTAACCGGAGATGAGCTGAAATCCAGGGCCGAGAAAGTGAGCGCCGACAAGCTGCGCAAGCCCGAGGATCAATCCTCCCAGGAACGTTCCCAGCAGACTACCCAACCCACCCACAATCACCACGCCAAACGCGATAATGAGATAGTCGGGACCCGTATGAGGATAAAACGTAAACGTCATGCCGACGAGTACCCCTGCAATCGCGGCTGTCCCCCCGGCAATGGCCATGGCCCATGCGTAGATCCTCTTCGGGTTGATTCCCATGAGCTCAGCCGCTCCTTCATCATCAGAGGCTGCGCGGATGGCCTTTCCCAGATAGGTCCTGGTAAAAAAACGACTGAGCAGTAAGATGGTCACCAGCGCTACAACAAAGTCGACCAGATACACCACCGGGATACTGAGAAAACCGCCGACGGGAAGGGTAGCTATCGAGAGGTCTGTGAGCAAGGTACGGGCATCAGGTGTAAAGATCAGCAGCAGGAGATTCTGCAAAATGATGGAGAGTCCGAAGGCAACAAGAAGAGGAGGGTTCATATCCTTGCCCAGGACACGATTCACGAGGTAATACTGGATGATGAAGCCGATGAGAAACATGGCAGGGATGACGAGCACCAGCGTTAGGAGGGGACTGACTCCGAAAATAGAAAGCATCACAAAACTCAAGTAACTCGCCAGGATCACCAGGTCGCCGTGCGCAAGATTGACAACACGCACAATCCCAAAGATCATGGACATGCCGATACCCACGATTCCATACAAGCCCCCCAGAAGAAGGCCATTCATGATTGGATTTTTAAGGCCGGCCAGCACGGAAAGCATTGCTCAGCCTTTCAGCGGGTCCTTCCCGGATGGATCTTTCGCATTGAGACCTCCCAAACCGAAGTAAGCCTCCCGAATCTCTTCCTGGCTAAGGGTTTCAGGCCGCCCCTCCAGGCGGATTCTTCCCGATTGCATGACGTAGACTTTGTGCGCGGCCTTGAGACTTCGCTGTATATCCTGTTCCACGAGCAGCACCGTAATGCCGTCGACATTGATTTGCTTCACCTTCTGATAGATCTGCTTGATGACGACCGGCGCGAGGCCCAGAGAGAGTTCGTCAAAGAGGATGAGCTGTGGCCATGACATCAGCGCACGTCCTATAGCGAGCATCTGTTGTTCGCCACCGCTCAGCGTGCTGGAGAGCTGGTATTTACGCTCGTCGAGGATAGGAAAGAGTTCGTATATCTTGCTAAGGGCTTCCCTCTTCCGCCTTCGTGCTTTAGGCGTATATGACCCGATTTCCAGGTTCTCGAGCACGGTAAGACGGGGAAAGACCCGGCGCCCTTCCGGAACCAGGGATATACCCTCAACTACTGTCTGATAGGGCGCTACTCCGTTGATTGTCTTTCCCTTGAATTGAACCGTTCCGCGGGAAGGTTTTTTCACGCCCGCAATGGTGTTGAGCAACGTCGATTTTCCGGCTCCATTGGCACCAATGATTGAAACAACCTGGGCTTCTTCCACGTCAAGCGAAACATCCCAGAGGGCGCGAAAGTCACCGTAGTGGACGTCGACCTTATCCACCCTGAGGATGCTCTTCCCCATCAGGTTTCCTCCGTCTCCGCCCCCAGGTAAACTTCCTGAACTTCCTTTGACCCCATGCATTCCGCCGGATCACCGCACATGAGCCTTTGTCCGGCGTTGATGACCAGGAGGCGATCCACTCCCTTGTTCATCATCATGAGGATGTGTTCCACCCAGATTATGGTTACGCTGGCTTTCTGGATAGTCTTAACGACCTCCAGAAGTCTCTCAACCTCGGCCTCAGTCAATCCTGCCGCGACTTCATCAATGAGAAGGAGGGAAGGCTTCGTGGCCAGGCCGCGGGCGAGCTCGAGCCTCTTACGATCCAGAAGCATCAACTTCCCGGCGAAAAGATCCTTCTTGGCGGTAAGACCCGTAAACTCAAGCACGTCAGCGCAAAGCGCGCGAGCCTCCCTGCCTTTGAGCTGGCCACCATACTCCGCACCGACGAGAAGATTCTCCAGGACGGTCATGTTTTCGAAGGGGCGAGGGATCTGGTAGGTGCGGCCAATCCCTAGACGGCACCGACGCGCTGCTGAGAGATGGGTGACGTCTTTGCCCTCGTACGTGATGCGGCCGCTTGTAGGAGTGTAGGCGCCGGTTATGAGGTTAAACACTGTTGTCTTCCCCGCGCCGTTGGGACCCATCATGCCCAGAATCTCTCCCTGCACCACATTGAAGGAGAGTTCGCTTACGGCGGCGAGATTGCCAAACCACTTTGTCAGATTGTCAACGACAAGTATATCAGCCACAGTCAGGCCTTCTTGATCGCCTCAATTCTTCTCTGTGTCAGAATCTCCAGGCATGGAGCTTGACCAACACAAAGCAGTATGTGGATGCCCTATCAGTAAGGAAAAGCGTACACTACTCCTTCTTTTCGCAATGAGCCTATTGATTCTAACAGTAATGGAGGGCATGTCAACAGAAAAAGGGTGGCAAGAAAAGGCGTGCAATTAAGAAAATAGCTTGACGCTCTCAGATGGTAGTGGTAAGGATAAAGGTTGGTCAGAACCACAGTTCTCAACCGGTATGGCATCTTTCACCAGAATTTTTTTGTTTTTGTGATTTGTTGTAGTCGCGCTTTGCATTCAGGCCGGATGGTAAAAAGAGTAGAAGAAAGGAGAGGGTACATGGGATCACTGAAGAAGCTGTGGGTAGCAGTATTACTTGTCTTTGCACTGGTAACGTTCTTCGCCGGCAATCTTCCGGCAAAAGATTTGAGCTTGAATCTGATGACACCGCCGAAGCACCTCCGCAATACCAATGTGTTCGAGCCCTGGGCCAAGATGGTTGATGAACGCACGAAGGGGGCGATCAAGATCAAAATGTATTTCTCAAACACGATGTCTCCCCTGAGTGAAATGTATGACTCCACGGTGTCGGGCGTCTCTGATCTCACGGAATGCTACACCTTTGCCGTCCCGGGCCGTTTCTCGCTGACGGAGTTCCTGATGTTGCCCGAGATGGGGTTTCCGACGAGTATTAGTTGCTCGCGGGCGATGTGGCAGCTTTACAAAACGGTCCCCGAAGTGAAGGCGGAGTATCCGAATGTGAAGATGCTCTGGCTTCACGCCACACCAGGCGCTAAACTGATGACCCGCAAGAAAGCCGTCCGCACCCTCGAAGACCTGAAAGGCCTTAAGATATGCGTCTCTGGAGCTACGATGGTCAAAGTCGCCAAGGCCCTTGGCTTTACACCCGTGACCATCCCGACTCCCGACATTTATGTGGCCATGGAGAAGGGAACCATCGACGGCTTTATCCGTCCGAGCGAACTCCTGATTTCACGGAAGCTCTACGAAGTGACCAAGTACGTCACTGATGTAGACCTGGGGCACGACCTCTTTTACGTCATCATGAACCAGAAGAGTTGGGATTCGCAAACACCCGAGGTTCAAAAGGTCCTTACGGATCTTTCAGGCGAGTGGGCCGTCGACTTCACGGGCAAGGCCTGGGACAAGTTTGATACCGAGGCTGAAGCCGAGGTAAAAGCGAAGCATGGTGTTGAGTACATCACGCTATCGACCGCTGAGATGGCTCGCTGGAAGAGCCTGCTTGTCCCGATCAAGAATGAGTATGCCGCCGAGCTGGAGGCCAAGAAACTGCCGGGCAAGAAAGTGCTTGACGTGCTGAACAAGATGGCGGAGAAGAAGTAGCGGTTCACACGGAAAGAGAGTATCCGGATGGAGAAATTCCTTTATCACTGTGAAAGAGTGCTGACCTATGTCGCCGTCCTGTCCATTTTTATTATGATGTGTCTCACCACGGCGGACGCAATCGGACGGTACTTCTTTGGCCGTCCGATCACCGGAGCGTACGAGCTCACAGAAAAGTATTTCATGCTCATTACGATCTTCCTGGGAGTTGCTTACGCTTATCGAGGGGGGGCCTTCATCCGTGTAGGCATCCTGATGGATCGCATGCCCATGAAAGTGAAGGTTCCCATAAACTACTGCGGTCAGATTTTTTCTATTCTTTACGGGGCGGTTCTTGTCTTTGCTTCGATCCAGCAGCTGGTCCGCACGCTTCGGCATGGCACGACCCTGGCCTCCCTGCCGGGGATGCCTCTGTGGCCGGGGCTCATCGTGATCCCGATCGGATTGATCCTTATGTGTCTGTTGATGCTAAAAGATCTTCCTCGAGTAAAGGAAGGCAAGTCTGCCCTCTTTCAGGATGAGACCCCTACCCTATGATCGTTGCTCTTCCGTTTATCTCGCTGCTGTTACTGCTTATTTTGGGGATCCCGATCGCCTTCTCCCTTGCCGGAGCAGGCATCCTGGGCATCTGGCTCGTGAAGGGGGACTGGGGCATCGTCATGGTCTTCCTGAGGACCGTTCCCGTAAACGCGGTCGCCAATTATGATTTGACAACCATCCCCATGTTCCTCTTGATGGCCTACTTTTCATCGTCGAGCGGACTCGCTAAAGACCTTTACACAGCTGCCTCCAACTGGCTATCCCAGATCAGGGGCGGCCTTGCCATTGCGACGGTCTTTGCCTGCGGGATTTTCGGAGCTATGTCCGGAGCGAGTGTGGCAGCGGCTGCGGTCATGTCGAATATCGCTATGCCGAACATGCGTCGTTTCGGTTATTCCGAAGAGCTGGCCGCAGGCTCGGTAGGCGTAGGCGCGACACTCGATATTCTGATTCCTCCCAGTGTTCCCATGGTGATCTATGGCATTGCCACGCAGACCTCCATCGGGCAGTTGCTCGTGGCGGGCGTGGTTCCCGGGATCGTCCTTGGCATCCTGCTGGCCCTGTCCATTATCATCTGGGTGACCGTCAGTCCCTCACACGCTCCCAAGACGGAGTCGGTACCCTGGAGGGAGCGATGGGGGAGTATCGGCCGCATCTGGCCAAGCCTTTTGTTGATCGTTATTGTTCTGGCCCTCCTCTACTCAGGCGTTGCCACCCCGACGGAAGTCGGCGCGGTCGGCTCATTCATGGCAGCGGCAATCGGCGTTGCCATGGGCCGCCTCACATGGAAGGGAGCCATCGAGGCCCTGAAAGAAACGATCAAGACGTCCGCAATGATCTTTCTTATCCTGATCGGCGCCAATATCTTCGGCTATTACATGACACTGAGCCAGATCCCGCAAGACGTCGTCGCACACGTGACCGAAATGCATCTCAACCGGTGGATTATCGTCATCGGCATTACGGTCGTCTACTTCGTCATCAGCATGTTCATGGATGAAATTCCTCTGCTTCTTCTAACGTTGCCCCTGAGTTTCCCGCTGGTCACGTCGGTGGGCTTCGATCCAGTCTGGTTCGGGGTGCTTTCTATTTTGATGGTGGCCATGGGGCTCGTCTTTCCGCCTGTGGGGATGATCGCTTTTGTGGTCAGTGCCACAGCGCATGTTGATTTGATGAAGGTGTACAAAGGAACGTCCGTCTTAATCGTCGCCATCTTCGTGACAACCGCGCTGGTGATGATCTTCCCGGACCTTGCGCTGTGGCTTCCCAAAACCATGCGGTGAATGAAAAGACAAATTCCAAATCCTAATGTCGAAATCCTAAACAATATCGAATGACCAAAATTCAAGACACAATACCAGCTTCCCGGGTTCAGTTTAGGAGATTTGATATTTGAGATTGTTTAGGATTTAGATATTCGATATTAGGATTTAAACCATAGTGACACAGCAACAACAAGGCATACGCTTGAAGGCAATTTGCTATAGGAGGGAATATGCCACCGATTCTTGATAAGAAGAAGTGCAACGCCTGCGGAACGTGTGCGGACATCTGTCCCACGCATGTGTACAGATCTATGGGAAAAGGAGTCTCACCGCTGGTCAAGTATCCTGAGGAATGCTGGCACTGTAACGCCTGCGTCCTGGATTGCCCAAAGTCCGCCATACGACTGCGGCTTCCACTTCCCGCCATGATGCTTCATGTAGAAGCAGCTACTCCAAAGCGCAAATAGCTGACGGTGAATCTTTGACCGGGAAGCGTTGATTGAGCACATTCACGGAGGAAGAAATGATTGATATTGATAAAGAAGCAATCGAGACGGACGTGCTGGTGGTGGGAGGCGGGATTGCGGGATTGATGGCAGCAATTAATGCTGCAGATCAGGGCGTGCGTGTGGTCGTGGCCGAGAAAGCGAATACGAAGCGGAGCGGTTCCGGAGCCACGGGAAACGACCATTTCGTCTGCTACATCCCATCGATCCATGGGCCGGATATGACGCCTATCGTCACGGAAGTCCGCAACAGCCTTGTTGGCGGTTACCATGATAACTGTATGACTGTTAAGTTTCTTGAGCATTCATTCGACCGCGTGAAGGACTGGGAACGCTGGGGCATTTCGATGAAGCCTACAGGGAAGTGGGAATTTATCGGCCACGCCTTCCCGGGCCGTCCGCGTGTCTTTCTCAAATACGAAGGGGCCAATCAGAAGCTGGTGCTGACCGCGCAGGCGAAGAAGCGTGGTGTGCGGATAGAAAATCATTTGCCCGTCATCGACGTCATTGTCAACAACGGAGAAGTGATTGGCGCCGTAGGTCTGAGCATTAAGGATGAAACTCCTGTGCTCAAGCTTATTCGCGCAAAAGCGGTTGTTCTGGCCACAGGGACAGCAAACCGACTGTATCCCTCGATCAGTCCGGGATGGATGTTCAATACCGCGTTCTGTCCGAGTTGCACCGGGGGTGCACAGGCTATAGCGTTTCGTGCCGGAGCAAAGCTGGTCAATATGGAGTTCCCGAACAAACATGCCGGGCCAAAATACTTTGCGCGCGCCGGTAAGGCAACCTGGATAGGAGTGCTTGATGATACCAAGGGCGAACCCGTAGGCCCCTTTGTTACAAAACCAACCAAGGAACTCGGGGACATTACCGCTGACGTATGGAACTCGGTGTTCACCGATATGTACAAGTCAGGGCGCGGCCCCACGTACATGGATTGCACAGGTATCGCCGAAAGCGATTTAAAATACATGCTCAGGGGCCTGGAGCACGAAGGCAACACCGCGATGTTAAAGTTCATGGAAGAGGATGGTATCGATATTCGCAGACGGCGGGTAGAATTCGCCCAGTACGAGCCTTTCCTCATCGGGCGAGGTGTCGAGATTGATCTGAATGGCGAAACCGATATCGCAGGCTTGTTTGCGGCAGGAGATCCGGTCGGCAATTTCCGGGCAGACATTGCCGGTGCGGCAACGTTCGGATGGATTGCAGGCGGAAGCGCTGCAGGCAGGGCAAAGAAGATACGGCAGCGTCCAGATATCACAAACAACCCTCTCGTGAAAGAACGCATGCGGTTCTGCTCCCAATTGATGGCCAGAGAAGAGGGCCCCGGTTGGAAAGAGGCAAACCTCGCCCTGCAGCAGATCATGAATGATTATGCAGGCACCGCGGTCAGATCTGAAACATTGCTCTCCGCGGGGTTGAAGTACCTGCGAGATTTAAAGAAGAAAGCGGTTGAAACCTTAAAAGCGGAAGATTCCCACACGTTGATGCGCTGCCTGGAGACCATCGACCTGATGCAGTGCGGTGAACTGATTCTTCTCACGGCCCTGGAAAGAAAAGAAACCAGAGCGCTTCACGTGCGGTCTGATTATACCTTTACGAACCCGTTGCTACAGGATAAGTTCATCACGATCAAGCAGGAGAAGGGCAAGATCCGCATCGAGTGGCGCGACCGCAGGTAGGGCTGCCCTTGAGAGGGCGTTTCTGCCTGCGCTGAGGACTTCCTCAGTGCCTCTCCCGGAGCCGGAAGGCTTACTCGCGGTTCTGGGCTATGTATCACTGTTAACAACTTGTTTACAACTCATGAAATGAGAGTTATACTGAAGTTGTAAACAAGAGCCATGAAAACGAAGCCCGACCTGCGAGCCATTATCCTTGACATCCTGAACAAGAAGGGCAGCCTTAGCGTCCGAGACATTGTGGCAAGGACCGGCTTTTCAAGGATATACGTGCAGCGCTTCTTCAAGCAGTTGAAAGATGAAGGGGCAATTGCCCTCGTGGGGAAGGCCAACCAGGCCCACTATATACTCCTCGAGGGCCTGACGCGGGATCGCATAAACGCGCAGAGGCTATATGTGCATAGAATACTTCGCAACAAAAATCTTTCGGAGCACACTGTTCTGCAGCAGATAAAGAATGAGAGCGGCATTTACCAAAAAATGGCTCCGAATGTCGCAGCGATACTCGACTATGCCTTCACGGAAATGCTCAATAACGCTATTGAACACTCACAGTCAGATGTAATAGACACGGTCGTCAAGAAGACTCCATTAGAAGTCCAGTTCGTGGTTTCAGACCACGGTATCGGCATCTTTCAGAATATCATGCAAAAGAAGGGGCTTCATGATCATCTGGAGGCAGTGCAGGATCTTCTCAAGGGAAAGCAGACAACCGCTCCCGAATTTCACAGCGGCGAGGGGATCTTCTTTACATCCAAGGTGGCCGACTCGCTTATTATCAGCAGTTCTAAAAAGAAGCTTGTTTTTGATAACCGGAACGACGACCTGTACGTGACTGACGGTAGGTTGGTTGCGGGCACTAAAGTTTTATTCTCTATCGCCACTCGCTCAAGTAAAGCGCTTGATGATGTGTTCAGGAGTTACACGGATGACTCACTGGAGTTCAGTAAGACAACTGTTCTGGTGAAGCTCTACCGCGCGGGAGTTGATTATGTTTCAAGGTCTCAGGCCCGCAGAATCATTGCGGGACTCGACTCATTTAAAACAATCGAGCTTGATTTTAAGGGAGTAAACAGCATCGGCCAGGGTTTTGCCGACGAAATCTTCCGCGTCTGGCAATCTCAACATCCCGGGATCAAGGTTGTCGCCAAGAACGCAAGCCCCAACGTCCTCTTCATGATACGTCACGTCAGTGAGAAGTGAACGTCGCAACAGGTTACAGCTTGTTTACAACTCTGTAAATCACATAGTAGCCTAAGTTGTAAACTGTAGTGCGCTCGAAACGTTACTGCGCTTAATTTGATCGCACACGATCGAATTAAGCTTTTTTCAGGATCTCCACCACTCCTGCATTCCCATCGACTTTGATATAGTCGCCGTCTTTGATCGATCGCGTGGCGCGCCACGTGCCCACGACTGCAGGAATGCGGTATTCCCTGGCGGTAATCGCCGCGTGAGTGAGCATGCCGCCCGTGTCCGTGACCACCGCTTTGATCTTGGGAAAGAGCGGTGTCCAGGCAGTGGCTGTGTAAGGGCAGACGAGAATTTCCCCAACCTGGAGCGTGGGAAATGCGTCAAAGGTCGTTACCACGCGAGCTATGCCTTCGGCAACACCGGGAGAACCCGGGTAGCCTTCAAAAACCTCCATCACCTCAAGCTCGTCTACTTTTCCCGCCTTGAGCACCTCGTCGACCATGCCGAAGACTTTAACCAGTATCGGGTCCTCGGCCCGCTCCGGTATTTTACCGAGAGTAAGCGGAGCTTCCTTGAGTTCGGCAGACTGCCTCCATCCTTCCTTTCTCTCCTCGATAAGGGGTGGTATAAGCCTGTTGAAGTGATAGAGCGCCGGAATTCTGTTCTCAGCAATCAGTGCAAGTGCTTCTTCCAGTTCGGCATAGTTGAGAAAGAAGACATCATCCGGAGCCTTGAGCAACCCGTAGTGAGTTAGCCTGCGTCCACAGGCCATGGCAACGTCATGAAGACCGGCAGTCGACGCGCCGTCGATGTAGAATCCATGGTCTTCCTGAAAACGGTAGATCTTTCTTCCGATGTCGAGCTGCTTCTTGAATTCTAATTGATCTTCAGGGTTCAGGGTCGCCATGAAGGCGGACGCTGCACCATCCGCCTCTCTAATGGCAGCTTCGCGCTCTGCTTTGATGTCCCAGCCCTGTCGTGTCTTGGGAATATAGGTCTTCACCGTGTCGATGACAGGTGATGGCTCTTCGATCCATGTGGGAAAGATTATATCGAGGTGCCCTGCAGTAATCCGATGCCCGTAAGCCTCCAAAAACGTGTGAAGGGCCTGAAGCCAGGGCTCGGCCTTTACTTCTTTCTCCAGCACCGGGAGGAGCGCTTTGGCATCGACGGAGAGGATAGTCTCGACAATGCCGCAGGTATCAGCCAACCGTGCGAGTTCCCACATTCCTGTGTCAGTTTCGGTGGCCATGGTATCGAGGCCCTTCAGCATGATTGTGAAATCCTTTTCCGCGAGACCGTGCGACTTGCAGAAGGCCTCAAAACCGAAGTAGAGCATATCGGCCACGTACATCGTTATAAAGTGGATCTCCCAATTCCTCCGGTTAATGGCTTCGCTGCGTCTGAGGGCCTGGTGCAGGTCGGTATCAGCGAAACCGTCGTGGACCGACGCCATGAAAATGAGACCCTGCTTTACTTCATCGATGTAACCATTGTAGAAGGTGTCCCAGTTGGGCCTGCAGTAGGCCAGGAGCTTCTCGAATTCTGCTGCCCTCCTGGCTACCTCGCCAGGATCGGTGAGGGTCTCGAACCCGAGCATAGCCCTTCCTTTATAAATTTTGACGTGGCCGCCTTTCGATGGTGGCAGCTTCGTCACTTCCGCCCCCACATGGTAACCCCACGCATGATGTTTCTGTATGGTAGTCATACCCAAAGGGCAGATGGGGTAGGGCTGGTGGAGGTCATCCCTGAACCAGAAGATATCCCCATCGTCAGGCAACCGTAAGGTCCTCAGGCTCGAAATGCTGCGGTCGTGGATGTCAAGGTTAAATTTTTCAGACATACTCACCCTCCTCCTGTCCAGGTATGCGACAACCCCTTCTAAACTCCATCCCCATTTTTCACTTCTTAAGATGGAAAATCCGCTCTGCATTCTTGCCCAGCATCAGATCCACCTGATCCTGAGTGTAGCCCATCTCCTTCCCCGTATCCTTTATAGCCTTGATCGCGCCTTCGGGATCACCAACCCGATGTGCATAGTCAGTGCCCATGATCAGGTGGTCAGGACCCACCCATTCAAGACAGCATTTCATGGCCGGGCTGTAGAAGGACGTCGTGTCCGGGTAAACTCTGGTCTTATATGTGATGTCGGGCGACTCTTTCAGCTCGATACCCCATTCCTTGCCATACCCTTTGTAAGCATCCTGTACCCTCCGGACAAAATAGGGGACAGTTCCACCCAAATGACCGTGGATAATTTTCAGGTTCGGGAATTTTGCAAGCACTCCCTGGAAGATCATGCTCATGACGGCCATGCTCGTGTCGAGGACGTACCCCCAGAGTTGGTAGGGCAGCTTCATCATATCCATGACTGAAGCGGTCAGGGGCAGAGTCGGGTGTAACAGCATAGGCATGTCGAACTTGTCTGCAAGCGCGTAGATTGGATGAAATTTCTCGAGAAAGACAGCCTCACCATTGATATTGGAAAACATCTGGATGCCCACCGCGCCCATCTTCTTGCATCTTTCCAATTCCTCGCATGCTGCATCAACATCCTGATAGGGTAAAGACGCCATGTGATAAAAGCGACCCGGATATTTCCGCGCTGCATCCTGCAGGTAATCATTGCATTTCTTAGCCCAGTAGACGCCGATGTCTCTTTCGAGCGTCTCAGGCCCGGGAAGGGTGACCGTCAGTAATTGCACGTCGAGGCCTGCCGCATCCATGTCGCGTATCCTCGCCTCCAGATCATAATGACCTGCCCGGTCGATATGGCCTACGGGCACGCCTCTGAAATACATGCGGAAGTGAGTTCCTCCGTCATGTATGCAGTACGGGCTGTTGTCCTTGCCCCTCGATATCAGGTAGTCGATGTATTCTTTAGGGAACCAGTGGCAATGCACGTCTACAGTCTTTTGCGCCATACTTTCATCCTCCTGTGCTTGGCATTCTTGTATGTTCCACTTTCAGAATGGTCTCTTGCTCGGCGCGACCGCTATGCTTCTTCTTCCGCCGACCACCCCCTTACTTCTGCGCTCATTCGCCTCCCGCTTTTGCTTTGCGCGCCTGAAGTACATAGAGGTTGCCGTGTTCAAAAGCCCACTCAATGTCCTGGTGGCAGCCATAGTGGCTTTCTATCAGACAAGCCACCCGGCACAACTCTTCCAGTTGGGCTTCGCTCAATGTAGGCTGAGCAACCTTTTCAGCTGCGACTTCCGCCCACTTTGCGCCACCGCCCTCAGCCTGTATGTACGTCTCGTACTTCTTGGCGATTTTCTTGTCCTTGAGCTTGACCGGGCTTTTCGTAAGCACGTAGAAGTCGCTCTGGCACTTGCCGCAGACGACTGTCTCGCCAAGACCCCAGTTCGATTCGATAACGATTTCGTCTTTCGCTCCCGTTATGGGATTTACGGTGAAAAGAACTCCTGCAACTTCGGAGTCCACCATCAGCTGGATAGTGGGCGCGATGACGGCCTTTGTGTAATCAAGCCCCTTTGAGCGTCGGGCAAAGGCAGCTCGTGCGGACCATACCGATGCCCAGCATTCTCTCACCTTTTCAACCACGTTATCCGCACCACGGATGTAGTGGAAGGTGTCCATCATGCCCGGAAAAGACGAAACAGGCGACTCCTTAACGGCAACCGATGATCGCACGGCGACAGAAGGATTCGGCGTTTGTGAGAGTTTTCCGTAGTGCTCGGTGATCTCCCGCTCAATCTCTGAAGGTACGGGTGCGGCCATGATCAGGTCTCTGATTTGTTTCGTTTTATTCTCCAGATCCTTGAAATCGTCGAACTCTATACTTCGTGCGATAGCGTCTATGCTGCTTGCGAGGTTGTTTGTTTTGAGATGATGATAATAGGCATCGCCCAGCACTGTAAATCCATTCGGGACACGTAACTTGAGGTTCGTCAGCTCGCCCAGGTGGGCCGCCTTGCCGCCGCATTCCTCAAACATGTCTTTGTTCAGCTGATCAAAGCCTTTGACAAACATTCCCTTCCTCCCAGCATCTTACTCCAGGGTCACAGCTACCCTCTTGATCGATTCGAATCATTGCACACAGTCCGGCTGACTGTCAAGAAAATCGCACAGGAAAAAACACAGTGAAAGATGCTTAGGAAATCTTTTGAGAATCGGGACGTGGCTGCTTTCCACCTATATGGTCAGCAGGAACAAAAGTTGTTCGCTGACCGACGTCAGCTACTCTGGACTGCCGCAGCTCGTTTGAGCGTAATTCGCTGCCATGTCACAACCAGACCGACTAACCCCATCCCGACAAAATCGTAGGCAATGTTCGAATAGACCAGCAGAAGCCCACCGATAATCAAGGCAGCCCGCTCCCATAGCGCGGTCCGGCGCAGAAGCCACGTGCTGGCGCCGCCGGCGATGCCCACGATGCCCATCATGGCCGTGACGAACGTCCAGACCATGTTGAAGGGAGAGCCCTCCAGAAGCAGCCCGATCCCGTCAGGTGTCAGCACGAACATAAACGGCACAATAAAGGCCGGGATCGTATATTTCCACGCCATCATCATGGTCTTGAAGGGACTGCCGCCCGTGAGCGCGGCAGCAGCAAAGGGAGACAGCGCTGTGGGCGGTGAAACTTCTGAAAGCACTGCGTAGTAAAAGATGAACATGTGTGCCGCAAAGGCTGACACGCCGAGCTGTATCAAGGCCGGTGCGGCAATGACCGCTCCTATGATGTAAGTCGCGGTAACAGGCACGGCCAGGCCGATAATCCACATGAGGATACCCGTGAATACCGCGGTTAGAAAAAGGTTGCCCTGCGCGTAGCCGACTATGATACTGGAGAACTTCAATCCCAGTCCGGTGAGCGTCACCACGCCTACAATGATGCCGGCACTGGCGCAGGTACAGGCCACGGAAAGAACCCCGAGAGACCCGGAGCTCAATGCCTTAATCGTCTTCTTATAATACAACGCGGTATCCTTGCGCAGGAAGCTTGCGGCAAATGCAAGCACGGTGGCCCAGAAGACGGCCCATATCGGTGAAAAGCCGATTACCATGAGAACAACGATGCCTACGAGAGAAGAGAAGTGATACCAGTACCTGCACGTCAGCGTCCAGACAGATTCGCCGGAGCTTGCTTCGATGCGCTGGGCGCCGAATCGTTTTGCGTCAAACTCTACCATCAGGAAGATAGACCAGTAATAGAGTATGGTCGGCACCATGGCCATTTTTATCACCTGAAGGTACGAGACCTTGAGAATCTCTGCGATCAGGAACGCGGCCGCACCCAGCACAGGGGGCGAGATGATTGCTCCTATGCCGCCGGCGGAAAGAAGCCCTCCTGCCGACTCCTTGTCGTAGCCCGCCTTTTGAAGCATCGGGTATGCAACCGACCCGAGGGTCACTGTCGTAGCCACACCGCTCCCCGAAGGTCCGCCGAGAAGAAACGAAGCCATGGTTACGGTCCTGCCGGCGCTTGTTGGCTTTCCGCCCATCAGTCTGAAAGAGAAGTCAATAAAAAACTTGCCCGCTCCCGAGTACTCCAGGATCGCGCCGTAAATGGTGAAGAGAATGATAAACGTGGATGACACGTCAATGGGTACGCCGAAGATACCTTCCAATGTCATGTACATGTGGCCGACGATGCGTTTCACCGAATAGCCCCGGTGTGTCCATGGAGCCGGCAGCGAGGGGCCGATATACGCGTAGATGAGGAATGCAATTACCACAGCGGGCATAATCCATCCGGTTGACCGGCGGGTCGCTTCAAGGATCAGAATGATGAGGACCGACCCGAAGAAAAGATCCCAGGCATCCGGCGTCACTGCGCGGTAGACGAATTCATTAAAATCTACCAGCATATAGACAATGGTTGAGGCGCCGAGCAGTGCGAGCAGAACATCGTACCATCCGATTGAGCCGGTTTTCTTCTTGAACGGTGGAAAAACCAGGTAGCTGAGGAAGAGCACCATGCCTACGTGAACGCCACGCAGGACCTGCGTGGTGATGGTCGCCACCGCAGCATAGAGATGATAGAGGCTCATGAAGACGGCGAAGTACGTAACAAAAAGTTCCTTCCATCCGGAGAGCCTCCGGGTGAAACCCTCTTCCTCCTCTATGTACTTCTGTGCTTCCTTAAGGCGCTCTTCGGAGACGTGCTCCATCTGTTCTTTCGATTCTCTCTGGTCTTTCTTGTCGCTCACAGAATGCCTCCCAAAACCCGACGAAACTCAGTCCCCGTGCGTCCGTACTCGTACCACTACTGGCTCCCCATCAGGAACGAGTCCTTTGAGGCGAATGCTTCTCTCTCCAACGGCCAGCGTGTGATGCTCGTAGTCGTGGCTGTGAAGTATGAACTCTCCCACTGGCCTGTACAACAGGGCCGTGCCCTGCCCGTCAGATATGAGCCGGTAATATTCAAAGACGCCCGCAGATGGGCTTTCCACCTTGATCAAACATATCCCGTCCGGGGGCTTGTACATAAACGTCTCCCGCACAGGAGCCAGATAGATGGAGTTGATAAACTCCAGGTAAAACGTCGATCCCTGCTCAAGCGGCAGGCGGGCTGTCAATTCACCGGATTCCAATCGCGCCACCTCAAGATAGGTAGCGGCCCATGCCGGAGTCGCAAGACACCATGCGAGCGCCAGAAGGATAGCTATCCTGAGAGCCATCTGCGGCCCTACATCTTTGCTCCCTTCTCCTTGAAGAATTTGACGGCGCCCGGATGATAGGGCACGACAGTCTTGATGACCGCATTCTCCAGCATCAGTTCGTTTGCCTGACTGTGGACGTTCACCAACTCCTGCTTGTGATCGAACATTGCCTTCAGAATATTGTATATCAGCGTCGGGTCAGCGTTGGTATTGCAGACCAGCACGTTGGGGATCCCGACTACGCCCACGTCGGCGGTCATTTTGGGATAGGCTGTTTTAGGAATCACAGCCTTGACATACACCTGCCCGTACTTCTTGAAAATGTTGGCGATGTTGGTATCCGTCGGCACGAGCTTCATAGAGACGCCGGGCGTCGCAGCCAGATCAAGTATTGCCGCCGTGGGAAGACCTCCAACCCAGAAGAAACCGTCTATCTTGCCATCTTTCAGCGCATTGGCTGACTCGACCACGCTCAGGCGGTCGCGTTTGACGTCCTTGTCGGGATTGAGCCCTGCTGCTTCAAGGACCCTGAAGGCTACCACCTCGGTCCCACTTCCCGGTGCACCGGTCGAAACCTTCTTCCCTTTTAGATCCGCAACCGATTTGATGTTGCTGTTCGCGAGAGTCACCAGATGGAAATAGCTTACGTAGAGGTGGGCGACCATGCGAATGGGAAGCTTGCCTTTGAAAGGGGCTTTTCCTTCCATGGCATCATAGGAAAGATCCGGATACGCATAACCCAGATCAGCCTCTCCCGCGCCCACCAGCTTGAGGTTATCCACTGCCGCGGCTGTCACTTCGGCAGTCGCCTCAACCCCGGGGACATATTTTGAGATAACGCTGGCAATGGCTCCTCCGTAGGGGTAGTAGACGCCGCCTGTGCCACCGGTGGCGATCGATATCCGGACTTTCTTCTGTGCCCACACAGAAGAGACACCTATCACAAGACTTATGGCTAACAGCAGAACAAGAAAGCGTTTCATGACAGTTCCTCCTGATATTGATTCATCGACGAGAAGGCGTGAATCTCTTGGGAAAGACTACAATTTCGGTGCTTTCGGTGTCAAGGATGAAATAGATGTCCGACACGGTTCAAAGAGATTCCGAAGGAGTGATCAGACGTAATTGGTCGTGTAAAAAGACGAGCGAAAACGCGATGCTTACACGGTTCCTGGTTCGAGAACCCTGTCTTTCCTCACTTTCTGAAGCATGATCACACATATGAGACACGCGAAGCCGATGACGTCCGAAAGCTGGTTAGGATACACGAAGAATAGTGCCCCGGCAATAAGCAGAAGTCTTTCTATGATGGTCGCTTTCTTGAGCAGCCATCCTGAGCATCCTGCAGCAAGCACGCCTATGCCGAGAAACGCGGCAATGATCGTCCAGATGCCTTCAATCGTACCCACCCCTTCCCACCTGAGCAGCAAGACCCTTCCAGCCGGCAGAATCGTGAATATGAAGGGGAGCAGAAAGGCCGTTATCGCATACTTCCACGCCATCATTGTGGTCTTGTAAGGGTCGCCGCCCGTGATCGCTGCTGCAGCGAAAGGCGAGAGGGCCGTGGGTGGCGAGACTTCGGAGAGTAGCGCATAATAGAAGATAAACATATGAGCAGCATAGTCGGGCACTCCGAGTTTGACGAGTGCTGGCGCTGCGATAACAGCGGCAATGATGTAGGTCGCCGTGATAGGAACCGCCAGCCCGATGACCCACAGGAGGAGCGCAGTGAAAAGTGCAGTGACAACCAGATTCCCCCCTGCGTATCCGATAATAATCGATGAGAGCTTCAGACCGAGCCCGGTGAGACTCACGACACCGACAATGATGCCTGCTGATGCGCAAATAGCGGCAACGTTGAGGACCGTGAGTGAGCCCTGCTTCAGGGCCTCAATGATTCTCGGCACGTTGAATCTTGATTCCTTGCGGATAAATGAGGCAAAAAAACAGGTGAGAACTGCTGCGAAGACAGCCACCTGCGGCGTGTAGCCTCTCACCAGAAAACCAACGATCGCAATAAGAGGAAGAAAATGGAATCCTTGGGCCTTGGTAAGCTGCCATACCGTGCCTTTTTTCTCTATCTCGACCGCTTTCAGACGAAACTTTCTTGCATCGAACTCCACCATCAGGAGAAGGCCCCAATAGTAGAGAGCCGCAGGAAGAAGAGCGAGGAGTATTACATCAACGTAACTGATGCGCAGAAATTCTGCTATCAGAAATGCGGCAGCGCCCATTACAGGCGGCGTTGTTACCGCGCCCATCCCACCGGCAGCGAGAAACCCGCCTGCGTTGTCCTTATCGTAACCTGCTTTCCTGAGCATCGGGTAGGCAACCGATCCGATGGCGACCGTATTGGCCACTCCGGAGCCTGACGCCATTGCCAGGAAGTACGAGGTTGCGACGACGGCGCGGCCTGCGGCTGTGGGTTTTCTTCCCATGGCGGCGAAAGCGACGTCAACGTAAAATTTACCCGCACCTGAGACTGACAGAAATGCGCCGAAAATACAGAACATGATGATTATTGTTGAGCAGACATCGATGGGAACGCCGAATATGCCTTCGAGGGTCATGTACATGTGACCGATGATGCGCTCGATGTCATAGCCCCTGTGGGTCCATGGCGCAGGGAGTACGGGGCCGAAGTATGCATAGAGCAGGAAAACAATGCACGTCACAGGCATGATCCAGCCCGAGCTTCTGCGCGTTGCCTCAAGAATCAGCACAATGAAGGCGACACCACAGATGATGTCCCAACGCTCCGGTGTGACTGCCCTGTAAATAAACTCTTCAAAATCGACGAGCATGTAGAGAATAGTGCCTATTCCCGCAAGGGCCAAAACAATGTCAACTAGACCGATCCGACTTTTGAATCTTTTCGAGAAAGGATAATAGAGGAACGAGAGGGCAAGAAGAAATGCAACGTGCACGCCCCTCAAGATCTGCGTGGTTATGGGAAAAACAGCTGAGTAAAGGGCGAAACCCGACATCCCGATAGCCAGCACCGTGATGACAATGTTCCAGAATCCTTTAACTTTTCTGGTAACACCCTCTTCCTCCTCTATCAATTCTTCGAGCTTCTTCTTCTGTTCGGCAGTAAGCTCTCCTGTTCCTCCTTCAGTAGCCGGCGCGCGCTGATCCTCTTTTTTCTTATCTTCCACGAGCTACCTCCACCGATGTGTTGACGATCTCGTATAGTGCTTCTCAGGTAGGTACGTCGATTCCCTTCTCCTTGAAGAACTTCTGCGCTCCCTTGTGGTAAGGGACTGCCTTACTCGAGGCCCCGTCTTTCGGGTTGATGTTGCTCGCCTCTTTGTGGATGGCTATCAGTTCCGGCAGGTGATCGTATACGGCCTTGAGAACATTGTACGCCAGCTTCTCGTCCATCTCCGTATTGCACATCAACAGGTTCCCGACCGCAGCCACAGGTGTGTCATACGTTATGCCCGTGTATACCCCTTTCGGGATGACTGACTTATAGTAGACTGGGCCGTATTTCTGAATCATGGCAGGTATCAGGTCATCGTGCGGGATGAGCATCATTTTAACGCCCGGAGAAGCCGCCAGATCAAGAACCGATGAGGTGGGAACGCCTCCGTCCCAGAAGTAACCATCGATCTTCCCGTCTTTAAGCGCTCCAGCGGATTCAGACGCCCCCAGTCGGTCTTTCTTGACATCCTTGTCAGGATTGAGCCCCGCAGCTTCCAGCACTCTCAGGGCCTTTACCTCTGTGCCACTTCCGGGCGCGCCTGTGGAAACGCGCTTGCCTTTAAAGTCGGCAACCTTCTTGATGCCTTTTCCCTCAACCGTCACGACATGCATAAGATTGGGGTAGAGCACGGTGAGCGTTCGCATGGGTAAAGGCTTGCCTTTAAAGTTTCCCGTACCCTTGAAGGCATCATACCCCGTGTCGCCCATGACGAAGCCGATGTCAGCCTTTTTGGCAGCAATCAGTTTGCAATTGTCCACAGATGCGGCTGTCACTTCGGCAGCCGCTTCAGCCCCGCCATATTTAGTGATGAGGCTCGCTACTCCTCCACCCATCACAAAAAAGACGCCGCCCATGCCTCCTGTTGCGACCGACACCCGCTTTCTTTCCTGGGCAAAAAGACTATCTGGAGCACTGATCAGTGCGATGCTGCCTGCGACAGCCACCTTCAAGAAGTCGCGCCTTGTCCATGACTCCTTTACAAAAAAAACCTTATCCACAATGCACCCCCTCTGCGGAATGGTTTGGATACATATTTCTTCTGGATTGTTACTGTGAACGATTGCTTTTGTCAACTTTTTTCTTTGGCTTTTTGTTTGGTCTATCGACAGGATGGTCCGGTCTGATTGCACGTGAGGCCGGTAAACAGGCATAAGCAATTAAAATGCTCTGTATGCAGAAAATCCTTGAAAGCCCCTGAATATACGTAGTATATGATTGCATTCTCCACAATCGGCACAGCTCGGAATACATGCACAGGAGCGTGATCGATGACATGGTACCCTGACATCCGGGAAAAGCTGATGTCCCCCGCGGAAGCCGTACAACGATTCATCAAGAACGGCTCCCAGATAGCCCTCGGAGGCTTCACGGTAAATCGCAATCCCATGGCGATCGCCTACGAGATAATTCGGCAGGAAATAAAGGACCTGCACGTTGTCTGCCACTCTCAGGGGCAGTCCTTTGATGTGCTCGTCGGCGCTGGATGTGTGAAGCGCGTTGAGCTGGCGTACGGCGCCATGGGCAGGTTCGCACCGACGTGCATCCGGTTCAGGAAGGCGGTGGAGCGGGCCGATATCGAGGTGGAAGATTATTCGAATAACCAGATGAGCCTGCGCTTTCTTGCAGGTTCGCTCAGCATACCCTTCATTCCATCAAGGTCGGGCTTTGAGACCGATCTTTTACGTAAGGAAGGGTTTTCTAAAGAAACGAGAAGCGAGAAGAAGGTAGCGCGCAAAAAGATCGTGGAAATGGCCGACCCTTTCGACGACAACCGCGGGAAAGTGGTTCTGTTGCCGGCTCTTAATCCCGATGTAGCAATCGTGCATGCGCAATACGTGGGAGAAGACGGGACAGTGCGCATAAAAGGGCTTACGTTTGCGGACGTGGAGCAGGCCAAGGCGGCGGACGCCGTCATAGTCACCTGCGAGGAGATAGTGCCTAAATCCTTCATCCGTCTTGACCCTGACCAGAATTCACTGCCTCCGTTTCTTATCGACGCCATAGTGAGGGTCCCGTATGGCGCTCATCCTACCGCGTGCCGCCTCTTCTACGACTACGATGCGAAACACTTGAACATGTACAGGCATATGGCCAGAGACGATGCCGGTTTCAAGAGATATTTGGATGAATGGGTTCTCACCCCAAGGGACCATGAGCAGTACCTCGATAAGATAGGGGCATCAGGACTGATGACGATAAGGGCAAATCCCGTTATCGGGTACACACCGGGACTGGACAGGAGGTAGGAGAACTGTGGGCGAGTATACCGAAAGAGAAATGATGGCCATAAGTGCGGGCAGACTGATCTCGAACGGCGACGTTCTCTTCGCCGGCACCGGAGTCTCGATGCTTGCTGCCACGGTCTCGAAACGGATTCATGCGCCCAAAGCCGTCGTATTCTTCGAGACAGGCGGTGTTGATCCGTCACTGGATGAGCTTCCCATGGCAGTTGCTGATTCCAGGGTGATGGACGGGACCTGCCTTAATTCAGGCCTTGTAGAATCCTTCTCTATAGTAGGACACCGAAGGCTTCACACCATCGCATTTCTTGGTGCTGCCCAGATCGACAAATACGGAAACCTTAATTCCACCTGCATCGGCGATTACCATCATCCCAAAGTGAGGTTCCCGGGAAGCGGCGGAGCTTGCGATGCAGCGTCTCTCGCGTCGGGCGTGATCGTTTTTATGCAGCTTGGAAAGAAGCGCTTCGTAAAGAGACTTGATTATCTGACCAGCCCCGGATGGCTTCAAGGTGGGGATTCCAGAAAGAGCGCGGGTTACATGCGGGGCGGTCCGATTGCGGTTGTTACCAACAAGTGCATCCTCAAATTCGATGAAGTGACAAAGGCAATGTATCTTGCCGAGTATTACCCCGGCGTCTCCCTTTCTGAAATAACCGATGAAATTGATTTTGAGATCGATGTGACTCGCGCGAAAGAATCATCACCCCCCACAGCAGAGGAGCTGCGGATACTGCGCGAGCAAGTGGACCCCCAGCGCCTGATCCTCGGGTGATACCAGTCAACAGTGAGCCGTGAGCAGTAAGCCGTTACTAAACGGGAGCGAGATACACAAGGCATAGCTTCATGCTTTCGTCAGCGCCGTCGTCGTTTTTATATCGGTGATTGTTCCAATCAATCTCGAATTGATTCGATGTGCGTGCCGTACAGCAGTTTCTTATGGCTGCTCACCGCTCACCGCTCACGGCTCATAAGCATGCCGGCGAGGGTCATGGCGTTCTTGACGGCGTAACCGCTGACGTCGTTGTCAAAGTAGACGTAAGTCTCCCGCGCCCATCCCCTGATCTTGGCGGCCATCTTGCGCAGTTCTTCGTCAGTGTAACTGGATGAATAATCACTGCCGTGCATTCTCATATAAATGAAAGGAGCCGTAAGTGCCTCCTGGTAGGGGTATCTCCCTCCGCTCTCTGCTATGCACCAGGCTATGTTGTGATTCTCCAGCAGCGAAAAGAATTCGTCGCTCACAAACGAATTGTCGCGTGCCTCTACCGTGTACTTGTGCGAGAGGTTAAGAAGGCTGAAAAAATCATTCATACGAGCCCGGTCAAATTTCAGGGAAGGCGGGAGCTGGATGAGTATGACTCCCAGTTTACGCTTCAGCACACTTACATTCTCCATAAAACGGCGCATCGCCTCCTCATCAATATTCAGCCGCTTGATGTGCGTTATAAAACGGGACATTTTTACGGAGAAGAGGAAATGAAGAGGAACCGTGTCATACCATTTCTGAAAAGTAGATTGAGAAACCAGCCTGTAAAACGTGACATTGAGCTCAAGCGTCACGAGGTGCTGCGCGTAGAACTGCAGCCGCTCTTCAGCCTTCAATCCCTGCGGATAGAAGACGCCTTTCCAGTGGTTGTACTGCCATCCACTCGTCCCCACATGAAACGACGGCTTGGTCAAAAGTCCATCTGTCTTGTTGTGCTTCGGCCTGCCTCGCTCCGACGAAGTGCTATCCATTACGAATAAACAATAATCCCGCTGTGTAGTAAAAACAACCGTTAGTTCTGCATTGTGTTACAATGGAAAAGGTTTCGCTTCTTTACTGCGAGATGAAAAGAAGAAAGGAGAGATGAGATGGAAAAGATCGAAATATCCCCCGAGCGCATCTACTACCCCATGGGCTGTTCACTGGTAGGCGCAAACGTCGGTGACAAACCGAACTATCTTGCCGTGGCTTGGTTCACCATGGTCCACCCTAAACCGCCTTACGTGATGGTCACCATGAACAAAGTGCACTACACGAATGGAGGCATAAAACAGAATGGCACGTTCAGCGTCAACATACCTTCTGTGGACATGGCCGAGGTGACCGATTATTGCGGGATTGTTTCCGGAAGCAAATACGACAAGTCAAAGCTGTTCGAGACATTCTACGGCAAGCTCAAGAGCGCGCCTATGATCGGGGAGTGCCCGTTCAATGCGGAATGCAGACTTGTACGAACTGTTGAGCTGCCTGCGGAGGAACTCTTTATCGGGGAAATCATCGGAGTTTATACCGAGGAACGATACCTCACTAACGGCGTTCCTGACATGCGGAAGATAAACCCATTGATCCTGCAGATGCCCCACAAGATGTACTCGAGTTTGGGTGCAGATGTAGGGCCAGCCTGGGAAATGGGCAGAAAGCTCATCAAGTAGAACAGGGAATTACGGCCTTCCTTCAAGGCGCTGGAACCTGCTTTATACAACAAAGCCCCAAAGAAGGCTGGTAAAGAATCTGTGTTACTTCTTTACCCACTGCCCGTTGTCGTTCTGTATCCACCAGCCGGCGCGTGATTTTTCGCGCCAGCTGTTCGCGAAGATTTTCTGAATCTGCGGCAGCACCTCAGGCGGGTATTTGTTGGCCGACTGGATCTCCCTGTAGAGGTCTGTCCTGTCTTTGTTCATGCGATCAACCAGCTGTTTTACCTGTGCCTGCTCCTTCAGGTCGAGACCGGCCGTGTCGCGGACCTCAACCAGGCCGTTGCTGTTTTCGCCCACTGCAGCTTTTTCATAATAGGGCTTCAATTGCTGAAAATCGGTACGCATCGATTCTTTAAGAGCCCTTATGGCAGGAGTGGATACGTCGATATTCACCTGTGCATAAGCACTCCCGGGGACAAGGCACATGCGTGCGATCATTCGCAGGGACCCAAGGAGAGAACTGGAATCCCCAGGTTTGGCAGGGGCCGGAGGTTTTGTATCGCCCGTCACATCGCCGACGATCTTGTCTGCGGCTTTTTGCACTTCGGCCGCCGGAAAATAGATGTTTACCGTCACGCACGCGGCGAGCAACACAAGGCAGATAATACATACTCTTCGCACTTTCCTCATTCTTCCCTCCTCTTCAAGGCCGTTATCAGTAATCCGCGAGTTGCGGGTCGTGAAAGCATGATCTATTCTATCACTACCCAACCGTCTGCGAAACTTTTCCCTGCTTTTCCTTCGCACGAAAGATTCTTCCGATACGCTCCTCCATATCTGCAAAACTGCTACTGTTACCTGGATTCTGTATGATTACGTCAATGCCCCGGAGCCATCCCCGGCGCACGAGATATTCTTTGCCCCCCTCATGAATCTTCCCTCTGACAGAAAAAGTGTCATTTTCCAGATTGCATAGTATACCGATCCTGCTGTACGGATACTCCTTAAAGAACCTGTGGACACCGCTGTTGAGTACGGAGGAAATCGCGCCGGAACCTGTACCCAGCACCGAGATGTTCTCGACAGCAGTAACGCTTATCAATTGCGGCGCCTTCTTTGTCGGGTCCGACTCAATGTCCAGAAAGAATCGCGCGGGCTGACCATATTCCATGACGAAATTGGCAAGCGAACCCCGGATGATCCCCGTCATTTTGCCGAGCGCAACCTTTTGCGTTACCATCTCAAGATCTATATCGCGGAAGAAAAGATCGAAACCAATTTTCCTTGCCTGAGAGAAAAGGTTTTCCCCGAACAGGTTTGTAAGTTCCACGGAACCGCCGAAAACATCAGTACGCAGAGTGCCCCTTGTTACCCATTTCTCGCGCCGATACGTTATGCCGGAAAAATCGGCATTGACCGTGCCGGCTATTTCTGTGCCCGCCAGTTGTCTGGTCAGAAGTCCAAGATCAAGGCGCTCAAGGAGCATGGTCAACGAAAGGGTTGCCTGTTCCGAAAGAAGATTATCTGCTTCTAACCGTGGCACCCGAATATCGCCTCCGTAGAGCTTAACGTCTATGCCTTTAAGCAGCCTCAGGTTGTTCCGGGAAAGGATGAACGGGACATCCAGGTTCTCGATCAGGAGGCTTCCCTGTTGCAGTTTCCTGATGGTGAGCAGCGCTTCCCCACTTGGTCTTGATTCCACAGGGGCTGCAGACCAGGGATAAACAAGGTCAAAAGGTAACGAAAGCGAAAGACCGCTCACCGAGAAAAGATCACGAATGTTGAGGCTGGTATCGTTGACTTTCAGCATGCCCTGGAGAAACGTATGCCCTGCCTTCACTCGTGCCTCGACATCGAAGTCAGATCGGCCGGCAATCTCAAGGTTGGATATCATTGTCGGACTCTGACCTACATACTCCTTAAACAGTATTGAAAAGAGCCTGTCGTGAGCAAGGTTTTTTCCGCTCACCTTCAGAGAAGATTCCTCAGCAGCCATCTGCCCTGAGAACTCGTACTCGCCCGTCCCGAAGAGGTCGCAGCTGCCCGATCCGCTGAGAAACGGCACACTATCAGGATTGTAGCTGCCCTGCGAAGCGAATCTAATCGATTCACCTTTAAAGTTCTTGTAGTAGGTTCCCCACAAGAGTTCACCGTCGCCCGCGGCCATTGTAAGATCGAACGTTGTTTTCTTGTTTTCCGGACCCGAGCGGAGCTTCAGGGTCACGTTGCCTGTAATACTCTGGCCGGCTTTGGACGCGTCAGCCGACTTAAATCCTCCCTCCAGGAAGGTTAACTGTACGTCCGCCTTCCAGATACCGGCCGGTGAGCCTTCGCCTTTCATGTCCAGGGCACCTGTTCCCTGCACCGACCATGTGCGGTAATCCTCCGGCAGGAACGGTTTTGCCATCGAGTAAAGTTGCGTGAAGTTCACAGCGGGTGCTTCGAGTGAAGCATTCCAGGGCACATCTCCCTTGACCGATCCTCGATACGCAGCAGTGAAGGAACCTATGCCGGGCGCCTTGCCCCTGACTGATTCCAGTGCGATCTTTCCGGAATCAATTTCGTAGAGAACCCGCGCGTCAACAGCGTATCCCTCGACGCTCACCTTTCTCTCCTGGTCTGCCACGACGAGAGAAGCGACATTGACGCTCACAGGATCGAGAAGGATTCTTCCTGAGTCCAGTTCCAACGCTGATGAAAGGGAGAGGCCATGGAGCGATAGTGAGCCGAACGACGCGCTGTCAAGGAGCAGTGTGGCGGAACCTTTGACTCTCGCCTTGCCGAGGGGCCCTGCGGCGTCGATAGTTCCGCTGCACCGGCCTACGCCCGCCGGGCCTGAGTCTCCCGGTGAACTCACGTCGACTGCCGCCTCAAAACGTGCGCTGCCTCCGCTAGCTGTTGAAAAGTTCTTGACGTCTGCCCGGAGGCCCGTGAGTCTTACGTGTGTGGTGCCTGAAGAAACGTCTACTTCGCCATCTTCTATACTGAGGAGGCGGACGGGGGGGAGTTTCTCAAGCGCGGAGAGGTCGGTCTTCCCTCCTGCCGCGCCGAGGCGAAAGAAGAGCTTGGGCCGCTTAAGAACGAGCTTTTCGACTTCGGCGCTGATGACATTTTTCAGATTTCCTTTTATCTCAAGTTCAGCGAGGGACAATGAAAGGCCATTGGCAGTGAGAGGAACAAGCGAAAGGCCGGAAACCCTTCCTTGAAGACCGGGCGAAAGAGAGATGCTATCCACCCGCACGCGGTAGCCTATGAAAGGCGCCGCAAGAGCGGCCGCGCCGTTCACCATGTTGGCAGACTGCAGTGAAAGCCAGATCACCGCGACAAGCATCAGAAGAAAGAGAGGAAGGGCAAGGGCTACAAGCAGCGATTTTCTCTTCACGCGCGAGCCTCAACCTGGATCATCTTGAGTATAGTATCACAGAACCGCTGAAACGATAAGATCAGAAATGGAGGATCAGATGTCGAGGATGACGAAGGCTTCCCAACGGCCGTTTTTTTGGCGCAGACTGAATTGGTGCAGGGTTACAGCCTTGACGTCGACGTTGAGTGGATGCTTATTCGGGTCAATCCTTTCACCGTACAGCGTGCTTTTCACACCGAACCGGGAATCAGCCTTCACGATAGAGAGGCTGTCCACGCGGAGAAGCAGCTGGCGAGCATCTTTCAAAAAGATAAGCTCGTTAAGAAATCCGAAGAGCAGAAGATCAAGCTGCTCCCGTTCCACTTCTATGGTCAACTCAAGTTTCCGTCCTATTGCGGCGAGGTCAGCCACCATCACGTTCATGGTAGCATCTGCTGCAGAGACAAAGACTTCCTCCACGCTCGCGCCCCACGCCTCGAACGCAACGTCGGCGATGGCTGTGTCATCGCGATATTGGTATGGCACCCTTACTATCCTTTTATATTCCCGAGTGGCAGAAGACGTACTACCCGTTTGCTCAAGCCCGCACGTTCCGTGGCCTCAACAACCTCATCTATGTTCTTGTAAGCGATTCCTGCTTCCTCCGCAAGCCCGCTCCAGGAGGCTGTGCGTACATAGATGCCGCGTCCCTCCATCTCCTTCTGTAGCGACTGTCCCCGGATCATCTTCTTTGCCTGATGACGGCTCATGGTGCGGCCGCTCCCGTGCGCCGTGGTGTAAAAAGCGTCTGCGCCGCTTTTCACGCCGGCGAGTAGATAGGAGCCTGTCTCCATGCTGCCACCGATGATGACCGGTTGTCCTGTGCTCTTGTAGCGATCCGGCAGACCATCCATGCCGGGCCCGAATGCCCTTGTAGCTCCCTTCCGGTGGATCAGCACCTCCCGCTTTTTTCCGTCGATCTCATGCTGTTCAAGTTTTGCCGTGTTGTGCGCCACATCGTATATCATGTGCATGGCCAGTTCTCTGGGGTCCTTGTGGAATATGTCTGAGAAGACTTCCCGGAGCCGGTGCAGAATCACCTGCCGATTTGCGAACGCCATGTTGATTGCACATGTCATTGCCGCGAAGTAGTCCTGGCCTTCGCTTGAGCGGAACGGCGCGCAGGAAAGCTCTCTGTCGTTCACTTTGATACCGTACTTTCTCTCCATCACGCTCAGGAAAAGCTCCAGGTAATCGGTTGCGACCTGGTGCCCGAAACCTCTGCTCCCGCAATGAAACATGATGGCGATCTGGTTCGGCAGCGTAAAACCGAATGCCTTCGCTGTCGCTTCATCAAAAATGTTTTCAGGCTTCGCCACCTGCAGTTCGCAATAATGATTTCCACTGCCGAGGGTGCCGATCTGGTCGAATCCGCGCTCTATTGCCTTGCGGCTGACCTTCGACGCATCCGCACCCCTGAAACATCCACCCTCTTCGGTATTCTCAAGATCCTCAGGCCATGCATAGCCCTCCCGAAGACACCAGCGGGAACCTTCTTCGGCAACCGTCTTGAATTCGTCTTTCGACAGCTTGATGAAACCTGTGGAACCGACACCCGCCGGGACCTTACGGAAAAGAGCATCCACCAGCTCGCGAAGGTGCGGCCTTACTTCTTCAAGCGTAAGGTTGGTGAGTACCAGTCTCATGCCGCAGTTGATATCAAAGCCGATGCCGCCCGGAGAAATAACCCCCGTCTCCGGGTCCATCGCTGCCATGCCTCCAATGGGAAAGCCGTATCCCCAGTGGCCATCCGGCATGCAGTATGCGTACTTGAGAATGCCCGGGAGACACGCCACATTCGACAATTGCTCAAAGACGCCGGCGTCCAACTCTTTCATCAGCTTATCCGAACCGTAAATCCGACCCGGAACGCGCATGCCATCCTTATACGTGACGGGAATTTCCCATATCGTATCAGATATGCGCCTGACATCTTCAGGAACAGGCATGAAGACTCACCCCCTTTTGACTCTAGTTTAAGGCTGAAATGGTTCGAATACAATTTCGGGAGAAGCAGTGCGACGGTTATGGCTGCGCAAGGCTCACTCGGGCTCAGCTCTTCATTTTTCTGAGCTATCTCCCAGAGCTGCTCTGCCTTTTTCCGTTAACCAGCAGCCGTCATAGACGTCGCCTGCGACCGTTCCACCATACCCCTTCTCAACCAGACCCATGCGGCAGAGCGCTTCGAGCGTTGCCCTGTCAGCCTTAGTGCGGCAGACCTTTTCGATGAACGTGGCGCGTTTATACGCACCTCCAGTAAACTGGTTGTCCAGGATTTTTTGAAGCATCTCTCTTTCTTCCGGCGTGATTTCCATGTCAAGAACTTGCTATGGCAATAACTGGACAGCCCTCAGCTCACATGGTGAAGCGCCATTTGCAAAACATGTCCTGGGGATGGTCCGGAGGAGCAAACAGGCACGCAACCTTGATGCCCGGATCGATCTGGTGGGCAAAGGACTCAAATTCTCCCTTGTGCATGTCCCTGCAGAAGAACTCTTGAAGTCCTCGCCGGAGCCGTGCCTGTTGAGTGGGACATTCAGGCACTGAAATGATGACTTCGTCGGGTCTTTCCTCGATCTCGTACCCGACGAGTATTGTCCACGTAAAATATCTGATTGCCTTCGCGAACCCCTTCAAGCCCTTCTCCTCGATGTTGAAGCGCTGCGCGAGATCTTTGGCAGCCATCCCTGCAACTTTCGACCAGACCTTTTCGTTGAGCCTTTCTGCGGACGGTTGATCAAAACGTTCTGCAACATAAAGGAACCAGAACGCATCGATTACCCGGTAGTGCCAGAGCAGAAACTCCAGGTAGCTTCTCAACTCAGATGCTTCCATCCTTTCCAGAATCCCTATATCCATAGCCTCCTCCTCTTGCAACGTTATGCGATCTCGCCCGCTATGTCAACTTCTCGCGATCCTTTATGCACGTTTAATTATTGTCTCAGACGTTGCTCCGTGTAAATGAGAAATTTTGAGCGAATCTCAGTTAGGCAAACCATGAACCCTTATGTTTATCTTCTTTCGTGCTTATTTTTCTGGTAGAATGGCTACAGGCTCTCTGCTGCAAGAAAACGTAAAGGAGGTCCTTATGCGCAATAAGCTTCTGGTTCCAATTCTTTTTTTGCTGCTTGGTTTTCTGCTTGTGCTCCCCCGGGACGGGCAGGCAGCGGCGAAGACCGAGCTGATCGGCAAGACCACTATAGGCTGGTTTCTGGCCTCCACGGAGGATCGCCTCATCAATTATGGTCCCGAGTATTACGAAAAATATTACCTGATCATGACCTTTTTCCCGGCGGCGTTTACCCCGGTCTGAACGGGAGAGATGCAGGGCCACATGCGGAATCTCTCCGCATACCAGGCCCTCAACGCCCGGGTCGTGGGCGTCAGTCGTGATGATGTTATTACTTTGAAATACTGGGCCAAGCATCTGCGCATTACCTTCCCTCTCCTCTCCAATATCAGCGGCTATGCCGGTGACTACTTCGGGGCTGTGAAACCCGGCCAGTATGTGTTCGAAAGACTCACGATTATCGTCGATAAGAAGGGCATTGTGCGGTACATGAGAGACGGGTCTCCCAATTATGAAGAAATTCTTACCTTTCTCAAGAAACTAAACGACGAGGAGATGAAAAAATAAACGTCATAGGCGCTTTGCAGCGCCTGTTACGGGTTGCGAGCTTTAGACCCCCTACGAAGATGCAGGTGGATTTCTTTGCCGTTTTTAACCCTAACTGGAAACTCGTAACAATCTTCTCCGTCACTCGTGTTTCTCTCCAGACGGCCATCCCACACAGCCAAGATAGATGACTGTTTCGCTGACGCCGTCGATCTCTATCATCTGATTTATATCGTCATCAAGAAAAGCGCCGATCGTGCACGCCCCCAGTCCCAACGCTTCAGCTGCCAGGTAAAGATTCTGTCCTATGTGCCCCGCATCGATATAAATGTAGCGATAGGCTCTCTCCCTATACTTCCATGTGCTCCGTTCCATCACGGCAGACCAGATGAAGGTAACCTGTGCATCGCTGACCAGTTGCTGTCCCAATGCTGCCCTTGCCAAACTTTTCCCGAAATTGCCCTTCTTCAGCAACTCCAGGTCAGCTTCCAGAGGCCTGAAATGATAGATGCCCGGCTCAAGTCCTTCAACGGCTCTCACTGATAGATACGTCTCCACTGGATAGAGCCCGCCCGCCGAGGGCGCAGTTCTGAAGTACATCTTTCCCTGGCGAGCGGTGAGCCCCTGGGTTGCCCAGAGCAGCGCCGAGAGAAGTCCCTTCGTAATAGTCTGCTCCACTCTGTAAGCCCTTCTTGACCTTCGTTTCTGCAAGAGCTGCCAGAGCGTCGTCTCCCCCTTTACCTCGGGCTTCGGGAGAGTGATCCGTGCGAGAGGAGCCTCATAACTCTTGTACGTATCCGGAAATTTGCTCCAGTCAAGGGTATGGCCGCGCAGCCTCTCCGGCGTGTATTTTGTTTTTTCCTGGAAAAAGGCGCCCACACTCTCCATCGACTGATCTCTTTTCTGCTCCATGCCACTCTCCACTCAAATGTCATTCCCGCTACCAGCGGACCTGTATTTTGCGTGCTGATCTTACAAGAAAATATAATACACCTCTCCCCGGGTGAATCTTTACTTTTGGGTTCTCTCTGCCACCGTAAGGATGAGGCTCAGAGTTCAGTAACAGATAATTTATTTTATTCAGTATTTTTCAAATCGACCGATAATACTATTTGACGCTGGCAGGCGATTACACAAAGCATATCGAATCGCCTCCCATGGCAGCGTTTTCGTTGGTGGTGACGGATCGCTTAAGCCCCGGTACCACGTCGCGAGGCTTAAGCAGAAGTACGCAAGACCCTTGCATGGAGGTCAGCTATGAAATGTCCGTTCGGTCCGGGTGAGTGCCTGGGTCGGGAATGTCCTGGATGGTCCCTGGGCAGATGCTTTATTGAGCTACTTGTCCGAAAAATGGACAACATTTCTCTAAAACTGGACACGCTCTGCAATCTTACCTCGTTGACAGCAATGTCACGCGTACCAACTGTCACGGAGCAGCCCGAGACGGTCCAGCGTGAAGAAGCACACTCTGACAACGGACCAATAAAGAAAGAGGCGGAAGAGGCCGGCAACCAGCACCAGCCAAAATTCTGGAATATCCCCGCTATAGCTTTCAAGAACAAGAAACGGGCAACGCATCCACCTGAAGAGAAGACGCCTCAGGAATCTTCCGACATTACCCATGGTCTCGAAATGGCAACAGAGGGCTTTGCCAGGGAGCACACAGCGGCGGCAGCCGAACAGCCGTTGCAGCAGGATATCGCGCCTGTAATTCCAGACCTCAAGGCGACCGGTGAAGGGCAAGATGGCGTTAATGGTCATAAGGGGGCTCGTGATGATGAGCCGCTCCCCGAATTCCCGGCAAAAGTATCTGAAATCGTGTTCAAAGATGAGACTGAGGCTCACCTCGCCGCTGCTCTGGCAGCCGCGCAAAGCATCACACCACAGGAACTCACCCTTGAACTCACGCCCGTCGAAGAACTCACACCTGAGCCAAGCGAAGGTCTGGAAGTCGACGAGCGGGCCCTCTTGATGTCTCCGCCGGTGAACGGGTCCGGTACCATCGATGTTACGGTGGATGGACTGATGCAGGAACTTGAATACGATGAAGTGGATCAAGCAGTGTCCCAGCAGGAGGGAGATTCTCTTACAGAGGCTTTAACGACTCCCGAAGAGCAACGGGTTCTATTCAAACACGAGCAACCTGTCGAGGATGAAGCCGCACCCCCAGTACATAATGAAGAACTGGCAACGGAGAAAGTCATAGACGATATCACGAGTAGCGATGTCGCACCCGATGAAACGTGCGCCGGAGATGAGGAAAAACACTCTGGTGCGCTTCCAGTGCAGGACCTCATGTCTCAAGCCGGCCCTCATGCGGTCGAGTCGGTGGCGACTCAAATTACAGAGCCCACAAAGCGGCAGGATAGTGAGACGGAACAAGCCGTTGTACGCCCACCCGAGACGGCGCCTGATCTCGCACCGACAGAGCAGGCTGAGACCTCATCCAAAACTGCAGGGGTTCCTGAACAGGAAGAGGCGCTGGAGCCCAAGGGTGAAGTAATGCCATCAGATGAAGTGCGTGCTGAAGATGCGCCTTCAGAGCTGGTCCCGCGGGATTCGGCCCCTGTCGATGAATCCGAGCCTGCAGAGGCCTTGGATTTTCCTGAAGGAGAACTTGTCACGACGGACCAAGAGGTTGCACTTCCGGAGGAACCTCTTCCCTGGGAACCGATAGGACAGGTTGCAGCCAACGGACAAACGTTTCTGGGTATAGACTTCGGAGCGGCTTTCAGTAAAGTTGCGCTGAAAATCGGTGAGACCATACCTGCTACCCCGATTCCTCTGGCGCTGATGGCATACGAAGTTCTGCACAAGGCCGACCTCGTGCGACACTTCGAAAGTCCAAACGAGTACGCCGAAGAATCGTTGATCTATTTTGATCAGAACGAATTCGTCTACTGTGGAACGCTAGCAAAGAAACTTTCGCTGGAGGCAGCGGAAGCGGGACAACCCAGGCCTGCCATACAGAGCCTGAAAACCTTTCTCATGCGCGGGGGAGCAAATCTTCAAATACACAGCGATTTCTTTCCTGCTTCGGAAAGCCTCGATTCACAGAGTGTCCTGGCGATCTACCTTGCCTACTTGCTGCGCCTCACGCGTCATTATCTCAGCAAACAGACAGGAAAGAACGCGGTGGATATGGATGCAACAATCCGGAATTTCTCGATACCGACGTGGATCGAAGAGAGGTACCGGGAAGATGTTAAACGCCTGTTCAGAGGCGCTGCCGCGTACGCATATTGCCTGGAGCGATGGCTGAAAGACGATCTTGTAAGGGGTGCACGGCTGCCCGACGTCCGCAAAGCGCTGCACGAGGCGCGCGAGCACAAGAGCAAGATAGAGGAGGCACTTGTAGGTTCAATAATGACAGAGTCGGCGGCAGCCGGGCATGCACGCCTTGCCGGCCTGCCCTACGAGAAGGCGCGGCCTTCGATGCTGCTCGCCATCAACATCGGGGCTGGTTTCACCGACTTCGCTCTCCTTAGTGTTGCGTATGACGAAGGGAGAGATTCGAAAGCGGCAGCCCACGTGGTCTACAGGGGAGGAGTAGGTACAGGTGTGGGCGTATGGGACAACGCCCTTAAAACCCTTCTCTTCAATCGTGTCCGGGAGGTCCCATCCACCCGCAGGAAAGTGAACGAGTTCAGGCTTTTCAAGGCAAGGCTCGAGCTACAGGCCAGAGAGATCAAGGAAAACATCATGACGTCAGATGAGGGGATCCCCCTCGATGTGTCACCCATGCTTCCGGAGCCTATTCTTGTGGAAAGGTCGGAACTGGAGAGTTCACTTCCCGTCAAAGCAGCGTTGTTTGGTATCAGGGATGGCCTCAGAGTTTTTGTAAGGGAAGCAATTAAAGCTGTCGGCATGCATCGTTTCGACCCGGCCTTCACCGAAATCATCGTGACTGGAGGAGGCGCTTTTCTCCCATCGGTAGTCGACTGTATTCGAGAAGCAGTGGCTACCCTCGGACCTGCGTATCCGCCGAAAGTAAAAGCTGATTATGTTTCGCCGATCTACACTTCTCTTCCGAACATAGAGCAGTTCTACCCTGCTCTTGTGGTTTCTCTGGGTTCCGCCGAAAAGGAAATTCCTGAAGAGGAGGCTACGGGTAGAGCCGCTGCGGCACAGGCGCCAAATACCCCAGTCACGCGGGCTGTTTCGTCCACGCAGACGCGAGTTTCAAGCCCGGGTCCGACACACGAGGTGAAGATACCCACAAAGCGGGCAAACAGGTTCAGGCTGAGTTGAAATCCTGAAAAATAGATTTCCACGGGCAAGCTCTTGGACTCTTGCACCACGCGTCGTCCGTGGAAATCTATCTAGCGAGCACGGCGACCGGGTACCCGCGTGCGGGTGTCCCAAGGGTAGATAGAGGTGTCAAAGTTGAAACACCGGTGGCGGTTCGCTGACAGGCAACCAGTTCCATGTCAGACCACGGCCCCAGCGTTATTCCGCTAAAAATTAGCCATCAAGATTGATCGGTCTGAATTCCTCCAGTATGCTGACCAGACTGACGTATTTCCTTTCTTCACTGGACATCTGGCTGATATACCGCTCCAGTCTGCTTTTCTTACCCTGACTATCCAGCTCATGTAATATCTTGTTGGCAACCCTGTCGTTCTGCTGATGTGCGCCTAACGTAATTCCCAGCAACTCAGCTCCTACCTCCTCCAGGGATTTCATGTTCGGATTTTTTTGTGTTGCCCTTTTCCATTCTTGCACTTTCTGTTTGAGAAACGGTTTGAGATCAATCTTCTCCATTACAGGTCTCCTCCAGTGCAGTATCGTGAACGTTCGGAAGTCACATCAAGAGTTCAAATGGTTTTGCCGCTGAATACTTCGATGCGGGAGGCTGCAATTGTTGTACCTCGTGCACATGTGACTTCTGCCTGAAAGCGAAGTATCTGAGGCTAAGGTTCCGTGAACTTTGCTACGACTAATCGTCTGTACATATTGACAACCAAAAAACGTCAGACTAGAATGTGCAGCGGCAGGAATTGTCGGCTGTTGCTTATACACTGATCAGAGAGGAAGGATTTTACGCACTATGAGTGATATCAAACGGATGCTTGACCCAAGGACGATAGCGCTCGTGGGTGCCAGCGAGCGTGAGTACTCGACGGGCAATACCCTGCTGCAGAATCTGATCGCGGCTAATGACAGCGAAAGACTTCTCTTTCCTGTTAACCCCAACAGGAAGAAGATCCTGGATCTGGAATGCTTTCCGAATATAGCCGCGATACCCAGGTCCATCGACCTTGCCGTGATTGTAACTCCTGCGCCCACAGTTCCGGCAATAGTGGAAGAATGCGGCAACGCAGACGTAGGAGGCGTGCTGATCGTTTCGGGAGGTTTTGGAGAAGCAGGTCCCGAAGGAGAGAAACTGGAAAAAGAGATAACAGAGATCGCGAGGAGGCATGCGCTGCGCGTACTTGGGCCGAATAGCCTCGGTCTCTTGAGACCGCACATAGGTTTGAATGCAACACCGCTTAAGCGCATACCTGATAAAGGCAACATCGCTTTTATTTCGCAGAGTGGCGCCTTTGGCAGAGCCTTACTTTACTGGGGCATGGATGTACACATAGGTTTCAGCATGTTTGCCTCGTTGGGTTCGATGATCGACGTTGATTTTGGAGAACTTATTGACTTCCTCGGGTATGATCCGCACACGCGCAGCATAATGCTTTACATCGAAGAAGAGATCGGCAATGTAAAGAAATTTGTGAGCGCTGCCAGAGGGTTTGCGCGCAATAAAGTAATCGTTGTTCTCAAGCCTTCCCGACCAAACGGCGGTGGCTACCAGGCTCTGTCGCACACGGGTCAGATGGCCACCCACGAAAGAGTCTACGACGCGGTATTCAAGAGGGTCGGGGTTGTAAGGGTCAAGTCTGCCGCTGACCTCTTTAACACTGCAGCAGTCCTTGACGCCAAGCACCTGCCCAAGGGGCCCAAGCTCATGATCATCACGAATGCGGCTGGCGTCGGGGTCATGGCCACCAATACATTGAATGATATCGGGGGAAGGCTCGCCGTGTGCTCCAAAGAAAACGAGGGCAAGTTCAAGGTCAGCCTGCCTCCGTTCTGGAAGCCCGGCAACCCCATTGATGTTCTGAGGGATGCGGACGTCGAAAGGTACGAGAATGTCATCAGGATATGCCTTGAAGACCCGAACGTTGATGGTGTGCTGGTAATTTTTACTGCCCAAGGCAGTGCAGAGCCCGGCGAACTGGCCCACGCAGTTGTGCGGCTCGCCCATCAAGCCTGGAAGCCGATAATCACGAGCTGGGTCGGGGGAGGAGACGTGCAGGAGGCGCGACGAGTTTTCGTCGAGAACAACGTTCCCACGTATGCTACGCCGGAAGAGGCGGTGCGAACCTACTTTTACATGTACAGCTACGAGCGGAACCTGGAACTCATGCATGAGACTCCGTCAGATCTCTCGGTCGACCAATCGCCTCCTAAGAACAATTTAAAAACACTCATCCGAAGGATTGCGGCAAGCGGGAGAACCGTGCTCACAGAAGAAGAATCGAAGCGATTTCTGATCAATTACGGCATTCCTACAATCAAAACCTACGTGGCCCACTCGCCCGAGCAGGCTGTGAGTGCAGCGAGAACGTTAGGTTATCCATTGGTCATCAAGATTGCCTCTCCGGATATCACCTACAAGAGCGACGTGGGCGGCGTGATTACCGGCATCACGTCAGATGAAGAACTGCGAGCCGATTATGACCGGTTGCTCAAACGAGTAGAGGAGAATTCCCCTGGCGCTCAAGTTGCGGGTATTACCGTACAAAAGATGGTTGAGAAGATAGATTACGAAGTGATTCTCGGTGCCAAGAAAGATGAAGATTTCGGTTCCGTGATACTGTTCGGCATGGGCGGTACTAGCGTGCAGATTTTTCAGGATTTTGCGCTGGCGTTGCCGCCTCTGAATCAGACTCTGGCGCGCAGACTGATGGAAGAGACAAAGGCCTACAGGCTGTTGAAAGGATATCGGGGAAAACAACCGGCTGATCTCAAGAAGCTGGAGCAGATAATCGTCAGCTTCTCCAACCTTATTACGGATTTTCCTGAGATAGCAGAAGTGGATATTAATCCGATAGCGGTGACCGACGGTGCAACCTATGCGTTAGATGCGCGCATCGTTATAGATAAGAACTGCATGAGCTACACCTCACCCTATCCGCACCTGATCATTACCCCATATCCTACGCGATACATCATGTCCTGGCGAATGCCGGACGGAACCGAGGTACTGCTTCGGCCAATACGGCCGGAAGATGAACCCATGGAGCATGAGATGCTGATGAGCCTGTCTGAGAAGACCATGCGTGAGAGGTTCTTCCAGGCAATCAAGCACATCACGCATGAGATGCACATCCGTTTCTGCAACATAGATTACGACAGGGAGATGGCGATCGTTGCGGAGCTCCGTGAAGGCGAAAAGAGAAGAATCATCGGAATAGGGCGATTGATCATCGAACCTGACGGCAAAAGCGGCGAATTCGCAGTGGTAGTGCAGGATGACTTCCATGGTAAGGGCCTTGGGTATAAGCTTGTGGACATGATAATCGGCATCGCCCAGGAAAGAGGGCTCCACGAGGTTTATGCGCTGGTGCAATCAGACAACACGAGGATGCTCAATGTGTGCAGGAAACTGGGGTGTTCCGTTGAACAATTGCCGGAGAAGTTGAGTAGGGTGAGCCTTCAGCTGACCTGAAAGAACCAATTTACCTTCAAGCGTATACCTTCGTTGCCCTTCGGCCCGTACCTGCTCGACGTACCACAAGGTATGCATGCGCTCCTCGCGGCTTGAGCGCCTCGTTCTGCGCCCGAATACGAGTCGCCTCAAGGGCAGGTGTCATCATTCACTATCCGGTCGGATTGGGCTGTTTCTTGTCAGTATATCGACAGGGTAGTATTTTTTGACACACTCAGGACAGAGGCCATGTGAAAATTCCGCATCTGAGTGGTCGCTGATATAGATTTCCAACTGGATCCAGTAGCCCCCGTCATCACGAATCTTTTTGCAGGAAGTACAGATAGGGAGTAAACCACTTAGGGTTTTCACGTGGGAGATCCGCTTTGGAAGCCGTTTCACAAAACTGATCTCGCCTTGCATGAAGCTCACCTTTTTCTCCTGAAGCTCCTCCAGCTCTGCAATTCTTTGGCGGAGTTCCAGCATTTCCTCGATTAATTGTTCCTTAGACTTTTCTTCATCCCTCAATACCTTTTTTCCTCGAGGTTCATCCGCAGAAACAGTAAGGTCTGAGGACAGGTAAGAGTCCCAGGCTTGTCTCCGCGAACTCATGTTGATTTCGCCTCCAATACTGAAAAAAGAGGTTCTGAAATAGATTCGCTCCGGCAAATGGGACATTTACCAGGCCTCTTCAATCGCTCCCTCTTGCGGAAAACGAAGCCGCACTTCTCACAAGTAGCCGGCTGTACCAGGAGGCGGAGCGGCCCTGTGTGCATAGTCTTCCTGATATGCTCGAGATGATCATAAATCTCTCTCTCCGGTATCCTCAGTTCCGCCGACATCTGTCGAGCGGTATTAGGATGCTCCGACAAAAGAGTGACAATTCTATGGCGGATAGTGTCAAACCTCTCCACTGGCACATACGGCTCTTTAATCCTCGTGTTCATTGGAATTGCACCTTTCCGCAGGGATTGTATCATAAGACCGATCTCACCTTTTCACAATGTTTGTGTTCCCTATAGAAAGAATTGTGCCATACCTCAGGACAATCAGCTTGCGGAAGAGACACCGGAGTGCTTACTTTACTCAAATGAGTTGAACGGGTCCGAACTATTTCAAAAAGGAGGGGTTCCATGGGACAGATCGCCTGGACAAATGAAATGAAAGATGCGCTTACGAAAGCGGCGGCGGAGAAGAAACCTATACTTCTCGACTTCTTCAGCCCAGCCTGAATCGGTTGCAAACAGATGGATGCGGTTACGTATCCGGACGACAAGGTGATAGATTTTATAAATAGTAACCTGATCCCGTTACGCGTTAAGTCTGATATGCCTTTGGCCAAAGAGTTCAACATTACCTGGACACCGACGCTGATCACCCTTGACCAGCAAGGGAAGGAGCACTACCGCAGCGTCGGGTTTCTTTCTCCCGCGGAACTTATTCCCTCGCTCCTGCTGGGCATGGCAAAGGTGTACTTCGATACCGGAGTACTCGATCAATGCCTCGGCACATTGGAGAAGATTGTTTCCGGGCATCCAAAGAGCAAGGCGGCCCCTGAGGCTGTCTTTTTGCGCGGTGTCGCCGGGTACAAGAACACCCATGATCCGAAGCCGCTGAAGGCCGCGTACGAGAAGCTCCAGGCAGACTATCCCGGGAGCGAGTGGGCCGATCGGGCCCAGCCCTATCGACTTCTATAAGAGAAGGGAGATCAGTCCTATAGGTTTTTTGGATTAATTTGCCCCGGTGCATTCTTAATTTTCATTTGTGTAAGTCTATAATATCATGTACGATACCGATATAATTTCGCTCTGTTCAGCATAGGATTCCCAAATAACTGGAGGAGGAATGAATATGGAAGAAAAGAAGAACACAGAGATGTGTGAAAAAGAAGAAGGCTCCACCAAGCGCGATTTTCTCAAGATGGCAATGGGTGCAGGCCTCGGCATGGCCGGAATCGGTTCTCTGGTCGGCACTCCGGCGATGGCCCAGGCAGACAAAGCGGGCAAGTACGTGGTTGTCATCACCCACGGAGGCGATGACCCTAACAGGGCTATTCTAGGCCTTCTGATGGCGCAAACCGTGGCAGACAAAGGCTGGGGCAAGGTTTACGTTTGGATGACATTGGGCGGCGCAGACCTGGCCAACAAGAGACGGGTCGAAATAATCGATTCCCCCATTTACAAGAAATTCGGCACTGCCGCAGAGATCATGAAAAAGATCAAGGACAAGGGCGGATGGTTCGGCTGCTGCCCTCCCTGTGCCGAGTACTTTGGTTCAACAGGAAGTGAGAAGATCGATTACGTCGAGATGGCCGGGGGCGACTGGCTCATGAAAAACATCCAGGATGCCTGGGTGTCTTGGTTCTGAGACAGCAGAGCAGGTAACGAGTGAGCAGTAAGCAGTGAGCAGTCGCCAAGAAACGCCGCTTTGGAACTGCCTGAAGACCAGGGCCTGGGCATTTCGTTTTTTGCTGCTTACCGCCGGCTGCTCACTTTGATCTTCTTTCTGACTCTCACTATTCACTGCTTACTGCTTACTGTTTACCGCTTACTCTTGTTCTTTTTTATCCGCAGGGTAGACATTCTCACGCTCTCTCCGTATAATAATACGCCAATGAACGGCCTAAACTTAGCCATTGTGGATGTGGAGACAACGGGCACAAGCCCCGGCTATGATCGCATCATAGAGGTGGGGGTACTGCGAATAAAGGACGGCACGCTGGTAGATACTTACTCAACCCTCGTCGATCCTGAGAGAAGCATTCCCTACCACATTGAAAACCTGACCGGCATCACGAATAAGGACCTTTCGGGCGCGCCTACGTTCGGTGACATCAAAGGACATCTCATCAGGCTCTTGGAAGGCTGTGTCTTCGTCGCCCATAACGCCCGGTTCGACTATGGATTCCTGAGACATGAATTTGGGCGGGAGGGGATCGACTTTTCAGCAAATTGCCTCTGCACGGCCCGCCTGTCACGTAAGCTTTTTCCACATGAGCGAAGACACGGCCTTGACAGCATCATCAGGAGATTCGGCATAGCCTGTCAAAACAGGCATCGGGCTTTTGACGACGCGCAGGTGCTGTGGGAGTTTCTTGACCTTCTCAGGGACCGCGTGGATGCTTCGCGACTGGCTACCGCTATCCGGGAGGTACTCAAGACCGCAAACCTCCCTTCTTGCATTGATCAGTCAATGATACGCTCACTCCCTGACTCTGCCGGTGTTTATATCCTCTATGCTGATGATGGCAGCACGCTCTATGTAGGGGATGCCTGCAACATCCGGAATGGTGTTCTTTCGCATTTTTCCGGCGGCTACAGATCGACAAAAGAGGCGCTGCTTTCTCAACAGGTACGAGACGTCAGGGTAATTAAGACGGCAGGCGAGTTAGGAGCACGCCTCCTGGCACGCACGCTTATGCGCGAATTGTATCCCATGTACAACCGCAAGCCCCTGGCTGGCAAGAGACTGGTCGTGGCAAAAAAAACGCTTACCGGTAACGGCTACCTCACGACTCTCATAGAACCACTGCTGTCATGTTCCCCATCTGAGTTAAGGGATGTCTTGGGAATATTCCGAACGAAGAGAAAAGCCAGGGAGTTTCTCCTGGCACGGGCAAAGGAGCATGGGTTGTGCCCGAAGCTCATGGAACTGGAGAAAGGCGATGGCCAGTGCTCCCACGTACAGACTGACATCTGCCATGGGGCCTGCACCGGCGTAGAACCTCCCCGCTCGTACAACGAGAGATTCGTGAGAGCCTTCGCCGCAAGCGGCATCAAAGCCTGGCCCTTTTCCGGCCCTGTTCTGGTTGAAGAGCGCGCCGGATCCGGTGAAGGCGAAGCCTTCCTCATTGATCAGTGGTGCATAATGGGATCATTTAAGTTTGACGACACTGGGGCAGAGCAATTTAAGCGAGCCGCACATGCTTTCGACTATGATTCCTACAAGATACTGGCAGAGCACCTTCTGAATCCGAGAAAGAACATAAGGCTCAGGAGTGTGGCTTCCACTGAACTTCAGAACATCCTCCAACAAGCGTAAGCTGCACAGCTATGAAGGGGTGGAAGCAACAACGCGATTGAAGCATGGAAGTGGAAATACTTTGGTGTTATAGTAGTTGTAATCCTGACTCCTCCCGCGAAGCACGCGGAAAAAGGATCAGGGGAGTCGCGTACACGAACCCTTATCGAGCTTCCTCTATATAACGTAAAAGGAGGTAGATATCATGAAATTGAAGTGGTATGGTCACTCGGCATTCAAGCTCACGACGGAAAAAGGAGCGCGGATCATTGTTGATCCCTACGAATCGGGTTTCGGAAACGGCGGGCTGACGTACGCAAACATCACGGACGAAGCAGACCTCGTGCTCACGAGCCACGACCACGGAGACCACAACTACGTGCAAAGTATCAAGGGGAACTTCACCAGGATTCAAAAAGAAGGGTCGTATGATGTCGCTTCTGTAAAGGTGACGGCAATAGCCTGCTTTCACGACCCCTCAAAGGGCAAAGACAGGGGCAATAATCTGATTTTCGTGATTGAGGCGGATGGGTTAAAGATTGTCCATGTCGGGGACCTGGGCCATAATCTGGATCAGGATATCCTTAAGAGACTGGGCTCGGTGGACGTGCTGCTCCTGCCTGTTGGCGGCTTTTATACGATAGATGCAAAGGAAGCTACAGACGTCATGAACGCAATTAAGCCGAGGCTTACGATACCCATGCATTATAAGACGGAGAAGTGTGCATTTCCGATTACCACACTCGATGAGTTTACGAAAGGCAAGAAGGCCGTTAAGACAGTGGGCGCGGCCGAGCTGGACGTGACAAAGCAGAGCTTACCTGGCGAAGCGGAGATTTGGGTCCTCAAATACGCCCTGTAGTTATGAATGATGTTCTAAAGCCTTTATTTACCCGTCAGCAGATAAGGAAAGCCGTCAAGAGACTGGGTACGGCTATCTCGCGCGATTATCGGGGCGAGGAAGTGATCTGCATCTGCATCCTGAAGGGCTCCTTCATGTTCACCTCGGACCTGGTACGGGAAATAAAACTCCCGACTATCGTCGATTTCATACGTGTTTCGTCGTATGGCCATGGAACGTCGTCAAAAGGCGAGATTACCATCACCAAGGATCTGGAAGTGGATATTGCCGGGAAACATGTGCTCATTATAGAAGATATTGTTGATTCGGGCCTGACCCTCAAGTGGTTGCGGGACACCTTACTGGACAGAAATCCGAAAAGCTTGAAGATAGTCTGCCTGCTGGACAAGAAAGCGCGAAGGAAGATTGACATTGCCTGCGATTATATCGGCCTTGCCATTGATGATGGATTCGTTGTGGGCTACGGGATCGACTATGCAGAAAAATATCGCAACCTGCCGGACATACTTATAGTGGAGAAGAGCTGAAGACGAGCTCACATCCATGAGGATTACGGCAGGGATCGATGCCTCGTACGGTGTAAACCGTTACGCGTCTGCGCTTGCCACTTTTCATGACGGGAAACTCAAAAGCGTCAAGACCGATGAAGGGGAGCTGAGCGCGCCCTACGTGAGCAAGCTCTTCTTCCTGAGAGAAGCCCCGGCGCTATCGCGCCTGCTCTCCGGAGAAGCGATAGACCTTCTTTTTGTAAACGGCCACGGCGTCTGTCATCCTTATTTTTTCGGTCTGGCCACAGTAATTGGCTGGACGCACAACATACCCACCATAGGGATTGCATCGAGATTGATCCGCGGTGAGTATACAAGACTGCCCTCACGCTATCCTGACATTGAGTTCATCATGCTGCGATGTCAGGCTGTCGGAGCGGCAGTCCGGCTGAAACATTTCAGCAGGCCCATGTTCGTCTCACCGGGCTTTGGTGTCACCCTCGGTGAAGCCATTCAGGAGTACGCATACTGGGCAAGGCTTGGCAAGCTACCTGAGCCGCTCAGGCTTGCTCATGTGCAGGCACGCAGCCTGCTCAGAAACAGAAGGCGCAGCCTTGAAATGAAACCATAGTTATTCTAAGCTATTGCGGTTTGATCATAAAGGAGGTTCAGGTGGAGATTCAGATTGAGAGAACTTCGCACAGCAAACTAAAAGAGGTGGACCTTGATCGCCTTGGCTTTGGAGAGGTTTTCTCTGACCATATGTTCACTCTTCAGTACGGCGATGGTCGGTGGAAGTCTCCGCGCATTGTTCCGTTCGGTACCATCCAGATTTCCCCGAGTCTCTGTACTTTGCATTATGGGCAGGCAGTATTTGAAGGACTCAAGGCTTTTCAGGCAAACGACGGAGAGATACGGCTGTTCCGCCCGGAGCGTTATCATGCGCGGCTTAACCGCTCATGCCAGCGATTGTGCATCCCCCCCTTGAACTGGGAATCCTTCAGCGAAGCATTAAAACAGCTCCTCGCTGTCGATCGTGACTGGGTACCGAAGAAAAGAGGCTACTCTCTGTACATCCGTCCCTTCGTTTTTGCCACTGACAATTTTCTCGGCGTTCATGTGTCGAGCACGTATCTCTTTATGATCATTACCTCTCCTGTGGGGGCCTATTACAAGGAAGGCATGAACCCGGTACGGCTCATAACGTCAGGCGAGTATGTGCGCGCTGTCAAAGGGGGAGTCGGAGCAGCAAAGACACCGGGAAACTACGCTGCCTCTCTTCTTCCTGCGGAGGAAGCCCAGAAGAAGGGATTCACACAGGTTCTCTGGCTTGACGGTTGCGAGAACAAGTGGGTAGAAGAGGTGGGCACTATGAACATCTTCTTTGTGATCGATGGAGCGCTGGTTACGCCCCCTCTCGAAGGTTCTATCCTCGGAGGCGTGACAAGAGAGACAGTCATTGAAGTCGCCCGCTCGTGGGGCATACAGGTCAATGAGCGAAGGATCTCTATTGAGGAGGTCATGACCGGGGCAAGAACAGGACGCCTGACTGAGATATTCGGGACGGGCACTGCGGCAGTGATTTCACCCGTGGGCTGGGTCCAGCACAAGGACGACCTCATTACTGTCAACAATGGCAAGACAGGCTCTCTTTCTCAGCGCCTGTACGATGAGATCACCGCAATTCAGTACGGGGAAAAGCCGGATCAGTTCGGCTGGTCTTACCACATCTGACATTGATTGGAGAACAAATTCTGTCCTCTGCTCTGTTCTAACGGATAGAATAGACTTTGGCTGTGGCGGTTTCGGTAGCGCTTGGCCGAGAGGAAGTATCGGCCCTGGCTGGCGGGGCATCAGTTGTCCGGGGAGGCGCTACCCAGGCCGCAGGTACTTGTCCTGGTATCTGTCCTGGCTTCTTCTTCTGGGCAGACGTGGATTGCTTCTGACCCGGTGCCTGTCGCTTCTGTTTGGCCTTGAGTGTCTGTAGATTACCGCGGCTCCGTTTCAAATCGGTGCCCACCACTTCCAGCTCTTTTCGTAGTGAATCGTTTTCAAGCTTAAGGCTGAGCCGTTCTCGCTCCATCTTTGTCTTTCTGGCTTCTTTTTCTCCAATCTCTTTTGTCAGTCTGTTCACATCAGTTGTAATGGCAGCCAGGCGTGTACGAACATCATAGACCAAAGCACACTCAATTGCAGCGAGGACCCCAAGGAGCGCCACTGCAATCACCGCTGCTCGTGGGAAAGCCAGAGCCTTCGCAAGACCTCTCTTTGCCGCTTCCGGCCTGAAGCGCACAAGACGGTTGGGAGAGACCATTTGTACCGGCCACTCTGGTGATCCAATGCGATATTTGAAAGTGCCCGATATCGGCGTCTTTCGCCGCTGTTCTCTCCGCTCAGCTTTTTTTAAAGCATCCAGAATATATGACATCTCACTACTACCATTATGGTGCTGGGGTTTAGGCCCTGCCCGTCTTCCGAAGTCTGATAGTATTATAGCTACTTTCTCTATCATTTCCACCAGTTCGTTTTCAGAAGGCCAAATGTGCCGTGCCTCGAGGCCTGCAATCAATGCTTCCTGAAGAGCTGGACGTGTGTTACAATTGTGATAACGCGGGTGTTCCAGGATCGGCTATAGTCATGGAACGTATAAGCAACGGAGGAAACGTAATGGATGATATCCAGCGGTTGGGCATTGTGTTGAGACACCTCATCGAGCATAACGAAGGCCATGCCGAAGACTACGCGCGGTGGATTGAACTGGCCAGAAGTAACCACTTAACGCGTGTGGCAGAGCTCATAACTGAAGCAAATGAACAGATGAAGAAGGGTAGTGAGGCCTTGAGGTCGGCTCTAAATCAATTGGGTGTTATGCCGGCTGAAGATGAGGAACATCACCATCACTAGACGGAGGGCCACTGTCAGCACCCGACGGGCCTGGCATGGAAGTTGCTCTAAGTCCTGTGATGATCATTTCCGAAGGAGTCTCCCGTGAATGAAGACGGCTTCATCGACTACTATGAACTCCTGCAGTTGAGTCCGAATGCAGACACAGATACTATTGAACGTGTCTTTCGCTACCTCGCCAAGAGGTATCATCCGGACAACAAGGAATCAGGAGATACCGACCGGTTCCTCGTCATCGTTGAGGCCCACAAGACACTCTCCGACCCTGAGAAGCGCGCCGGTTACGACGTCAAGTACCAGGATTATTGGAACAGCAGGTGGAAGCTCACATCTGAGGCAAAAAGCCGAACTGACTTCGGCGATGACTGGGAAGACCGCGAAAGCCTGCTTTCAATTTTGTACCTCCAACGCCGTCACTACATGAAGCAGCCGGGGCTAGGCAATCACGAGCTCGCCCGTATGCTCGACAAACCGCTGGAGTTCATCGAGTTCCATATGTGGTATCTGAAGTCAAAAGGATTGGTGGAACGTCTGGAGAACGGACGTATGGCGATCACCGCCTTAGGCGTCGATCATATAGAACAGAATAGACTCCGGCTCAGGAAGGACCGTCTGCTCACGGCAGGTACTGCCTCTCCCGAGGAGCAGTACGCGGGACCGGGACGCTTCGAAACAACCGATTTGCCAGAGTTTCCGAAAGACGCCGGGTCAAATTAATGGATTTCCACGGGAATAGCCTCAGTTGCCCCTGTCATCGGGAAATCCGGTGCATTTCTTTCAGCGGTTAGCAGGAATGACAAAAGAGTGCAGCAGGACATCCTGCGATGTCTTTTCATCGGGGCTGATAAAGGAGACTTTCAATTCTCTCGTGGTCACATCCACGAGAGTATAGCCCGAAGGAGCCCAATACTTCTCGTATCCTGTTTCTGCAGTTTCAAACTTCCAGGGAGCACCTGCGCTTCCCACGCAGACGTAGTGTATTCCGTCTACAGCCATGTCGGTAAAAACATGATCGTGTCCATAGAAGAGGGCCTGGACACCAAACTGCTTCATCCAGCTATGCAGGAGCGCTTGCTCTCCGATGCGCGCTGCCCTGCCCCCACCGCGACCGTACCGGGAGTTGAGCTCGTTCCCTGCATTGCCTCCGACGGGATGGTGCATAAAGAGAAGCTTCCAGCGGGCCTTCGATTTTGAAAGCAGTTCGTAGACCCATTTCTTCTGGGCCTCTCCAAGCGTCCACTCGTCGGCACGTCCAGGGCCTTTCTGGTGCGTGTGATCGGTCGTTGTATAGCTCAGCGGATTGAGCACAACAAAGAGCGCATCCCCCCAGGTGAACCCATAGTAATCCTGGTATGGGCTGCCGCCTTCCGGAAAAGTCGTGCTGTCAGGATTTGGAAGAAACGCCGTGCGCGCGTCCCGTGCCCATTCCCTCTGTCTTGCGCCGTGCCAGCCGTTTTCACCCTCCCAGTTGCCGATGGCTGAGAATAAGGGCACCTGTGACGGCAAACTGCCGAGAGCCCGCCGCAAATGCATATAGAGCTGGGGACCCTGAGAAGGGTCGCCCAAGGGTCCGCCGTGCGACACGTACGTCTGTATGTTGTCCCCGAGCATCAGCGTAAAATCGGGTTCACGTCTCTCAACAGACGCGCTGATGCGCCGTAAGACATTCTGCCGATCCAGGTCAAAAGGGGTAATGTGCATGTCAGAAAAAAGGGCAAAGGAGAAGGCTCCATTACCTGTCTTCTGTGTTCTAAAGCGTCCTTCCGTTTGTTTACCCATCTGATCCCGTCCCATGCCCTGTCCCATGGGGCGGGCCAGCACCTGGTACTCGTACCCGGTGTCCGGATGCAATGCGTCGATGCGCACACTCGCGGCGCTAAAAGGGTTAACGACGGTTGGCGCTGTCTCCTTCCAGCTATCCTTCGAGCCAGCCGTATCGGGTCTATATCGCACGCTGCACACAATCGCTGCATCGGCAGCCACAATATTGACCACGATAGAAGATGCAGTAGGTTTGGCCAGAAGTGGAGAAAAGCTCAGCAAGCCTGCACCATCCGGGGCCGGCAGTGCGCTGGACGACACCAGGCTCACCAGCGCCACGATCAGGACCAGCCAAACAGACTTGCGCGGCCACGGCCCGGCTTTAGGCCTACATCTCGCGAGACAATCAAAAGCCATATGCATCCTTCATGATCCCAAAGAGTTCGGTGTTGTGCTTCCAGCCGTTGATCAGCTCGGAGCCCGGTCCGATGCCCCACAGAAAAAGAGGAGCACCGGAATGACTCTTGTCGCCCCACGCGATGCGGTGACGGGTTCTCAGCGCAGTAGGACTGTCCGGAAGGATGGCAAGAGCTCCAGTTTCGTGATCGGCAGTGATGATGAGTAACGTGTCCGGATTCTTTTTCTGAAACTCATAGGCAACCTTTACGGCTTCATCAAAGGCAATGGTATCAGTGATGGTGGTTATGGAGTCATTGTGGTGCGCTGCGTGATCGATTCTTCCACCTTCGACCATCAGGAAAAATCCGTCATTGCTTTTCTCGAGCACCTCCAACGCCTTTGAGGTCATCTCTGCAAGGCTCGGCTCCCGGCTGCCTTTGCGATCAATCTCAAACAGCATATTGTCATCACTGAAGAGCCCAAGAATTCTTGCTCCTGAGGCATTCTTCATCTGCTCCGCTGTCTCCACTACAACGTAGCCGCTCTTTTTGGCCTCGCTTACAAGGTTACGTCCATCCTTTCTTCTGCCTTTCTCTGTTTCAGGCAGGAAAAAGAGTTTGTTTCCCCCAAAAAGGATGTTTACGCCCGAGTTGAGCAATTGCTGTGCGATTACATCTTCCTTGGAGCGATTGTCCACATGCGCGGCGAACGCAGCGGGGGTTGCATCCGTGATTCCGGAGGTCGTGACCAACCCGGTGGCCTTGCCTTTATCTCTGGCCAATTCAAGAATGGTCTTCAGAATTCTGCCGTCCGGTCCTACGCCGATAGCATTTACGTGGACCTCAACGCCTGTCGCCATCTGGGTCGCTGCTTCGGCCGATTCTGTAACCGTGCCATCCAGTCCGTCATTGTACATGTAAGCGGTGCGCCCTTTGTTCATTATCTCCGTCATGGCAAAATCCCTGCTTAACTGCCTGGTGGAGTAGAGCCATGCCACGTAAATATGCGCAGGTCCCATGCCATCACCAATCATGAGCACAATGTTCTTTGCATTTGCTGCAAAGGTGAGGGTCGAGAAAAAAAGGATGATGACTGCAGCAAGCAGCTGGCTTCTGAACAGGTTCCTGATCCGGGTCAGCATTAAAACCGTGGTTAGTTTCAGCATTCTACCACCAGGTTCCTCAAGTGCCGGCGCAGCCTCGACGCTAGCTGTTTCTTGAAGAGTGGGAAGAGGGCCTTCCTTTCTCTCGGTATGAAGATTGCGTCGTATCCTTTCCTCGCTTCAGCTATGATGACCGACGGCGCATCTTCCGTCTCCACAGAATATACCTCGACAGCGAGACCCATCGCGTGTGCCCTTCGTTGCAACGCCTCTGCCTCAGCGCGGCCCCGTTCAAGCACCTGCTCCCGGATGTAGAGCAAGAAATCCTTCTTTGAAGGACGCGTTGCTATGAGATCATTGTGGCCGTAATGGTAAAGATCAGAGGTAAGAATCTGTAAGAGCCCGATCTCTGCTCCCGTTTCACTCGCAGTGCGGAAGGCCTCCTCAGTCGCGTTGGCGCAGTCACCTACGCCCGTGACAAGTAGTATTCTTTTTGTGGCTGGAGAACCCTGCAACACGTGGTCCATTCCCTTGCCTCTATTCTAATAAAGACCTACCGCCTGCAAGAACCAGAGCAGCAGCACCGATCCGAGGCCTAAAATCAGCGCGATATACTCATCGACACGGTGGCGTGTCTGCTTGGCCGTAGATTCTGCCTCGACTTTCCTTAGATCTTCGTTAAGCCCTTTATTCCCGTTTTGTTCTTCACCCATGGAAATTCTCCTTCAGGCGCTATTCGGCTTTTATTTGAAGATACCCATCTTGAAAAGGATCACGATGAAACCAAGGCAAATCCCAATTCGCATGCATCCGGCCACATACCCGATCAATACGCCCTTGGGGCCCGCTCTCCTCAGATCACCCAGTTTTGTCTGAAGACCCAGGCCCACGAAACAAAGGGTGAAAGACCAGTTCATTACCTTCTCCATTGCCTCGCTCGCCGGTTGCGGCCACAGGTGGAGGCAGTTGCCGATCCACACCAGCATGAACCCGAATACAAAAAGCGGGAACTTTTCTTTCAGGACCTGCCAGACACTGATCTTCGACGTGCGGAATTCGTGCGTCAATGTCATGAAGTAGATGAAGAGCACACCTGCCGGAATGAGGACAACCCTCCCGATATTCGCAAAGCCGGCGACTTTCCCCGCCTCAAAACTGAAGTTGAAACCCGTGGCAATCACCTGGTTTGAATTTGGTACTCCCGCAGCGCATAACAGGCCGAAGGCATCATTCGAAAGACCGAGAAGCCTTCCGAATAAGGGAAGACCGAAGAGGCAGAAAAGGCCGAACGTGACGGATACGGCGATAGCGTAGGCCACTTCTTCGCTCTTCGCGCGCACCATGGGCGCGATGGCCACACAAGCTGAGACACCGCACATGGAAAAAGCGCCTGAGAGAAGCGCCGTGAGCGAGTCTCCCAGTTTGAAGAAACGGCCCATGAAGATAAAGACAAGCGCTCCGCCGAACACCATGATCACCATGAGAACGATGGAGACAACGCCGAGCTTGACGAGATCCCTCAATACATATTGTGAGCCCAGCATGATGATACCGACATTCATAAAGACTCCGCTATACGTCAACCCCGGTTCCCACGACTTAGGCACGCCGACCACATTTCGAATGAGTATGCCTGCCACGAGGCCGATGACCACGTAGTTAAAATGGAGCAGGTCGACAAAGAGTCCCTTACCATAGATCGGCGGCAGCACTGCGTCCACGTAGGCGAGGAGGCTCTGCACCGTGAAGGAAAAGTCAAGGCCCGGCAATCCGCAGATCACCGCGATGATGATCATGGCCAAGAGTCCCGGCCAGCTTCTTCTGAAACTCGGGAGCGCGGCCCACACCGACGGTTTTCGGACCGGTACGGCTCCCCCAACAGCTCTGTCAAACGTTATATCTTGCGCCATAGGCTATCTCCTTGATCACAACATTACAGGTTATCGGCATTGCCGACGAGATGGAGTGTTGTGGCGTAGTCCGGATGCAGAACGAGGCGGACCCAAAGCGAGGGCCGCAGGCGTACTGAAGTAGGTCGAGGACCCGCGCTGCCGCGCCCAACGAAGTTATGCGCCGGAATCCGCCACAACACTCTCATTTCAGCCGCCATATCTCTCTGTAAGCCAGCCTCTTGAGCAGTGTCTTCCGCAGAAAATGCTCGGTCGTGCCGTTCACGCCCACCATTACATCCACGTTGTTCTTCGGATATTCGGCAAGATTCGGCGTCCTCCTCCCTGTTTTATCCTCGATGTGCCACGCCTGGATACGCTCGCCGTCAAAGTCATCGATCACAATCTTGAAATAGCCTTCGGGTCCTGTATACGTGTTATTCCTGGCGTCGAGTACGATGGGCTTAGGATTATCAAGAATGAACTCATTGAGCATGTAGCAGTGGCCGCACACGTCGGGTCGCATGATATAACGGGGGTCAGCTGCCCACGGTTTATCCCGTTCGAGTTTCTGAGTTCCCGTGGAGGCATAGAGTGTGACCTTCCCCGACTTGAAGTCGCACGGGAGCTCAAGTTCAACATGAACGTCCTTGTACTCCATCATCACCTTCTGTTGCGAAGGGCTGTACTGCGGTAACGTGTCGTATACCTTCTGATCTACTGGGCCGAGCTGCTTCTCTGCGAGCACTTTGCCCTCTCGGTCAAGCAGCGCCAGCCTTGCTGTTTTCGCACCCTGGTCAACGCTCACGACCTTGAGCTTGTACTCGCCCACAGGCGCCTGCTCGCCAGCTTTCAGTTCCAGCTTTTCCGCCTCCTCGTACGAGATGGTAAAAGAGTCCATGCCGGGACTGCCCATCTCATCAATCTCCACCAAATCGGGACTCACCCACCGGGGTATCACATAGGTTGCGCCCTCTGCGTAAACATCCGGCAAAGAGTACTCCTGATTGGCAAAGGATTTGTCGCCATAGATGGGCTTGTACTCCGAGAGGCCCGGAGCGAGCAATATATCCGCTCCGAACGCGTTGCCTGAATACTTGATGATGCGCATGGTTGCCACCGGCCTTCCCCAGAGCCAGCGCGATCCCAGAAAACGGACTGCTTTGCTCCCATCCCCCAGAGGGATATCCTGCCAGAACAGGAGGTTTCCGTCTCCCATCGGCACCTGTTTCCAGAAATCGATCGCAGCATGCTTCTTGACGACCAGATAGCTCTCGGTGCTCAGGAGATATGCTTTTTTGCCGAGAATGTAGAACGATTCACCAGCGAGGGGCCGCACGTTTCTGTCCAGGCGGGTGGTATAGTAGAGGCCGGCCGGAGGTATGATTATTTTGCCGTTGTGGTAATCAACATAACTTCCCCGTATGACCAGTGCCTCTGCGGACGTAAGCTTCTCCCCTTTACGGTTCTCCACGAATTTACGCGTGAATCCTCTCAGCTTGGGCACAAACGCGCAGTCAGGGTCAGGCGCAAACCATTTGGCAGAAGCGATGGCAGGAGGGTACGATGTGAACTTTGATTTCACCACGGGCACCCCGTAGGTGGGGTCCGCAAGCCTCGTCAGGAAGGTATCCTCCATCACGGAGACGACCAGTTCACTCATGCCGATAAAGAAGTCTGCGTTCTCTCGCCCTTCCTTCCACAGGATAAGGTTATCAGTACGCCGGAATAAAGAATCACGGACATACGAGTTCTTCACCACATCGCCTTCGATCTTTCCGGCCACCATCTTAAAATAGGGTCTGTCCCAGAAATCGGATATCTTGACCGGCCCTGCGTAGCTGTCTTTCTCGTTAGTAAGCTCAAATGCATCTTTGTTCTCGAGGACAACGCGCTTTAGCATGCCGCTCATGGAATCGGGCTCGAGCCTCACGATGTAGCGCTTGTCCCTCGGCCATGGCTCTCCGTCTCGGAGGCGCACAAGGTTATCGTAGATCATGAAGGAAACCGTACCGCTTGTCCATCCCAGTGGAACGTCGTTCGCCCAGGGCGCGAAGTCAGAGCCCTTGTACCAGGAAGGGTCGATGACAAGCTCGATGTGCAAATCAAGATCGAAGTCGGTGAGAGACATCTGATCCTGCTGCGTCACCTTGTACTCCTGCTGTGTAGCGGGCACGAGGAGTTTTGACGCCAGTACCTTTCTGCCCGTCCAGTTGCGCACCTCTACAAGAATTCCGTTTTCTTTTCGGAACGCGTAAATCCTCTTGTCCCACCACCAGCGATAGCTCTCCTGCCGTATGCCCACCACGTGGGGCCTGTCCGTGGAAAATACAGCTTCCTTGATAACCGGATACCTCACCTCAGAAAAGAGCGCGTCGTTATGCGTCATTTTTTTCGTGGTGAGCTTCGTAGCGCCGTACGTGTAAGAGCTGGTAAGAAAGAAGGGCTCCTGTTGCGGATTGACGCCCTCTTTCAATTTCAGGTCCCGCGCCTTCGAAGGTTCAGGAAATGAGGAGGAGACCGGCATCTCTGTCTGCCATCCTCCGGACGGGGCGATAACCGCTAACTCTCCGTAGGGTTTTCCGTAGTGATCTGTCGCGTAATCGAACCAGAGCCGGTAGCCTGAATCATCGAGAAGAACCTTGCCCCTCTTCTTCACCGCGACATCCCTCTTTGTTACCTGTGCTGTTTTCAGGGACAGGAGATACGAGGTCTCGCCCAGAATCAGGAAAGGGTCTCTGCGCAGGGGCTTTGCGTCCTGTGACGTGGATGAAGCGTAGAAGAGCCCGCCGGCAGGGACAATAACTTTGCTGTCTTTAACCTGGCTGCCTCTCAGCACCACGCACTCGGCCAATTCCTTTTCCTGTCCGTAATGGTTTCGAAGGGTCTTGTTAAGAAGGCCTCCCAATTTAGGAATGTATGTGGCGTCTTCCGCCGGGGGCAAGCCATGGGGAATCTCACGGGCAGCCTCACGCGCCTGCTCAGCAGCCCGTGCGCAGTTCACACCCTGAAGCCCCCAGAAGAGTACCGCGAGGGCAAGCAGTCCAAGAAATACTCTTCGAAGCCGCGCTCTGGTCACACAAACGAAGGAGTTCAGCATGTACAGTCCTTTCCTCCGATACCTTCAAGAATAAAGAATGGTTTGATTCGCTTAAGGAGTGTCCGGTCCATGCCCGGTACCTGGAGCAGCTCTTCCACAGTCTGAAAATCGCCATTATCTTTACGGTACTTAACAATATTCTTTGCCAGCTCCGGGGTCATGAGGGGCACGTTTTTCATCAAATCGTCCGTGGTCGCCTTGTTGATATTGACTGTCTTACCTTTAAGTTTTTCCTCTGCCGACCAACCGGATGAAGAGGGCCAGAGACTGAACGCAACACTAAAAAAAACGATTACTGTTACACAGACCAAAGCGATTTTTTTCTTTGCCATTGCACAATCCTCCTTATACTACGGTCTTCGCACTGCTCGTGGTGCGCTGGTCATACGGATGCCTGCCCCGCAAAGATGAGGACCATCCGCAAGAGAAACCCGCCTAGCAGCAACGCGTATAGTGCTACTGAAATCTTAATTCTATTCATCTGTCCTCTGCCCACGACAAGAACAAGCGGCAAAAGAATGCCCAGACCGAGCACACCCGCCCACCAGACCACACCCATTCGTCCCGCAATCAGATGGCGAACATCGTTCCATGGTGCGTAAGAATACGCAAACAGAGCAAAGAGCAGAGTGAAGAGCAAGTAAACGGGTAACAATATCTGATAGCCTCTGCGGAGCCAGAGAATGGGCTGCTCCATCATGTCTGTTCGGGCAATTCTGAGCGCAATCAGCCCGGCGGCTGCAAATCCCGTGGCCAGAGCCGAGAAGCAGAAGAGACCTGGAAGGGCAATATTTCTCCAGAGAGGTAGAGATGAAACAGAGAGCAGCACGCCGGTATAGACAGATACCGCAAGCGCAAAAGGAATCCCCAATAGTCCCAGGCTGCGGCGATATGCTGCTTGCCGCGGGAGCGTCCATCTGCCGATGAGTGGTATCTTTGCCCAAAGCGGCTCAGGAACAAAGAAAAGAGCGTGAACAACAGATATCAACGCAAAAATCGTGAGCAGCCAGACACCAAACGACATCGGCGAGTCGATGTTGAAAACAACCAATGTAAACCAGAAACGCGTTTTGTACATGAGGTCGAGTATCAGCATCGTGAGACCGAAGCCGAGAGAGAGCGGGGTAAAAATCGCCGCGCCTCGGGCAGATGTTTCGAATGCATCCCCTTTCTTTCGTGACGCCAGTACGGCAAAACAGAAGCTCCCCGCCCCGAGGCCTGCGAAGAAAAGATCCAGCGCTACAGGGAGTCCCCAGGCCTCGACTGACTCAACCATCGATGCCCTCCTGCGGACCAAGCCTTCTCCAGAGCCACGCGAGCACAAGGGCTCCGGGTAGAAGCCCGCCGAGCCACTTCCAGACCTGAAATGCGCGCACCGTGTTGAGCGGCACAGGTTCAGGCAACCTGTAATCACCGGGCAAGCTTTGAAGCGCGTAGACCATATGCAGACGTTCGGCTTTGCCGTAAGCCCGCACGTCAGGTGTTTTCCCGTCAGGATAGTACGTAAGCGCTTCCGTGGGGCATTTTGCCACGCATGCCGGCGCTTTACCCGTGTCGACTCGCTGAACGCAAAAGCTGCACTTGCGCATTGTATGTTGGGTCGGGCTCTTTTTTGGAACGTGAAAGGGACAGGACTGAATGCAGTAGCCGCAGCCGATACATCTCGTTCGCAGGTGTTCCACCACTCCGTCAGCTCTGCGGCGTAGGGCACCTGCCGGACATGCGGAGGCACATGAAGGATCATTGCAGTGGAAGCATGCCGTCGATACAGACCATTCCTGTACCGTCGGCAGATGGCCCGCCACGCGGCTTTTCACCCAGCGGAGTTGCACGCCGGGAGGCGCATCGTTCTCCAGCTGGCACCCCACCTCGCACGAGTGGCACCGGATGCACTTCTTTTCGTCGAATAAAATAAGCCGCTCAACCATACAACCTCAAGCTACGTAACCAAATCCTGATATCGAATTCCTTAACAATCCCGAATAGCCAAATGTTTACATTTCAAACAGGCAGCAATGCGTGCCGCGCTTTGAACATTTGAATTTTGAGATTGTTTAGAATTTAGAATTTCGTAATTAAAACTTGTCATTCTACACCCTTACCAACCTGCAACCGAATCCGTTAAATTGAGCCGATACCTTGTCCCAGTTGGAGGGAATGATCGTATTGATGGAGGCTCCCCTGTTCTCCGCAAAGGGACTTGTCGCGGCAGGATGAGAAGGTGTCCAGACAAGCCCAGGCAGGATCATTTCACTTACGACTAATCTGACCTTGATCTTCCCAATGCCGGTTTCCAGATACACCCAGTCACCGTCCTTGATTCCCATTCCCTTGACCGTATCCGGATGTACTTGCACGTAATTCCCTTTGGAGAATTGAGCCATATACGCGGACCAGTTCGTGTAGGTGTGCTGCCAGTGCTGCACCACTTTGCCCTGCAGAAAAATAAGGGGAAAGGCTTTACCTTGCTCCGGCGCTGCGAACGGGCTTTCTTCGGGCTCACTCCACTCTATGTTCCCGAGAGCCGGTGAACGAAGCTCCACTTTCCCATCACCGGTCAAGAACCGATCTTCAGGATAGAGAGTGCCGCGGGTGCCCGGGTGCTCCTCCGTCGGGCACGGCCAGCAAATGCCTGCCGGTTCTTTTTTCAAGCGTTCCAGCGTAAGACCTGACCACGTAGGAGCATTTCTCCTCACCAGTTCAAATATCTCCTCCGGGCTCTTCAGGTCAGGAAATTTTTCTCCGTTCAACTTCTTTCCCAGGCCAGAATAGAATCGCCAGTCCTCTGTCGTCTCGCCCTGCGCAGGTACGGCCTGATTGCGCCAGACAACCTGTCGCTGCGCCCCGTACTGAGAGCCTGAACTCTCGAATGGCATAGTGCCCGGGATTATCAGGTGCGCAAGGCTTGCCTCGTCATCCATAAAGAACCCACGATAGACGACAAAGTCGACGTTTCCTATCGCCTTACGGACCCTGTTCGCGTCCGGATAGCGGCGATAGCTGGAATTCAGGATCAGCACCTTGATGCGTTTCTGTTCCATAGCGAAGAGTATCTTTCGGAAACTCAGGGCACTCCCGAGATCAGGAGCACTGAAACTCTCTTCCAGGGCCTCGGTGCCTCCGGGCTTTCCTCCCTGAACATTCATGATGCCTTTGCCTGGGCCGCTCAGGTTTGCAGTCAGCGCCTGCAGCGCGATGATCGCCCGGACACTCTGTATTGAGTTGGTGTAGCGTGATATGGAGCCGCCAAGCCACACAACGGTTCGCTTGCTCGCAGCGAGTTGCTTTGCGAGTGCCTTCACCTTCTCTTCCGGTACCCAGGTTATTCCCGCAACTTTATCCGCGGTATAGGTCTCAGCCGCGTCTAGCAACTCTTTGAAACCGTTGACATGACGGGCCACATAGTTGCGGTCATACAGGCTCTCTTTTATCAGCATCCGGATAAGAGCGAGAGCCAGCGCGCCATCCGTGCCCGGTCGCGCCATGATCTGCTCATCACAGTGATTGCTGGTCGGTGTCCTCCGGGGGTCAAGATAAATGACGCGCACGCCTTTCTCGCGCGCCCTGTCTATCCAGCGGATATACGGCGGGTACATTTCTGCGATGTTGGCTCCCCAGAGCACAAGCGTTTGCGCGTTCATTACTTCGTCGATCGTTGTCGTGGAAACAGGGCTTCCCAAGCAGATGCGGAGAGCCGTTGCCGAGCTCCCGATGCACGTGTCTCCCGGTGAGCAGATGTCCGGAAAACCTGCGGAGTACAGAGCCATCTGTGCTGTAATTTCACTTTCGTGTGATTCCCACAACGGAGCGAAAAGAACGAGGCGGTGTGTGAAATCCTCCGGAAAATCGCTCTTGATTTTCAGGATGCGTTCAGCCACCACGGCAAGTGCCTCACTGTAGGAGATACGCTTCCAGCCGGCGCCTTCGCGTTTCAAGGGATAAAGCAAGCGATGCGGGCTGTAGGTAAGCTCTACCAGCGCCTGACCTTTAGGACACATCTTCCCTTCAGTCCAGGCGTTTTCCGGGTTGCCATACACGTTGACAACCCGTTTATCCTTCACTTGAACGATTGTGGTGCATCGTACCTGGCAGAACTGGCAGCAGCTCATGACCTCGCGGTCAATGTGATTTGCTGCAGAAGGAGCCGCTTCGCTGGCATCACCTTGCACTATTTTGGGGGCGGCTAGCGCACCCGCACCCAGCGCACTTGCTTTCAGGAAGCTCCTGCGGCTTATACTCCTCTTTGTTCTGCTGTCTTCCATCCCGCAACCCAACGCTGCGCACGCACTCTACGTCTTCTTCGCAAACGGAGAATTGGGCTCGAAAATTTCATACATGATGCGGCCTTCAAAATTGGGCGGCGGCACCAACCCGAACATGTGCATAATTGTCGGCATCACGTTCATCATGTGACCGCCCTTCGACACGTCATTGTTCTTCTTGATACCCGGGCCGACCGCAATGAAAGAAGTGAGCGCGTTGCCATGATAGCCGGTAAAATGTCTGCGCGGATTGTCCCATATTGCGCCGTCGCGGCCGAACCCGCCGAAATTGATCTGGTAGAGCCCGTCGTTTTTCTTGCCGGGCACTTTGATGCCGGACGCATCGCGGAACCCGCAGAACTGCACGTCACCCGCGTACCAGCCGTAATCGCCTTTATAAATGTTCTCGACCCGGTCTGCGATGTTTGTGTATTGCTGCCCTTCCGGATCTTTGAGGTTCTTCAGTTCAGCGATGATGAAGTCACGCAATTTCTCATACTCGTTATATTCCACGATGCCATTCGGTTCCCGGCCTTTGAGGTTGATGAATATGCCGGGGTTCCAGGACGTGTATGCTTTGGTCCTTGACCAGTCGATATCATCGTTATCATAGGTCCGTTTCTTACCCTCAACTTCCGGCTTCACATTGAGGAGACCCAGCTTCATCAGCCATGAGTTGGGCTCGAAATCTTTCTTGGTAGGACCCCAGGCGTGGTCGGAAATCAACATGAAACAGGAATCCTTTGGCAGTTCCTTCAGCATCCGTGCCAGTTCCTTGTCAACGTACTGCGTGAACTCGAGCATCACTTTGTCGTTCCCGTACTTCTCTTCGTACTCTTCTGACCAGTCTGGATTGCCTTCGATGCGGGTCATATTGTGGTTAAGGCGGTCATACGGCATATTGGAGAACCAGAAGAAGTCCCACGGCTTATTTTTCGTCAGCCAGATCACGATGTCGTTCTGTTCCCGCGTTGCATCATAGCAATCCTCTATCAGCGTCTCCTCTTCCTGCACGTACGCGATGAAAGACGTGTAATCATATTCGAAGGGGACATTCGGTGTCCGATAGTAGCCGACCGCGTCATACACTTCTTTCTGCAGAGAGGCAGGATAGGTCCAACGGTCAGTCGGGACGACCGGTCCGTCAAAGAACGGGTCTATCGGCTCATGCCGCTCGGGTGCCGTGGGATCCTGCAGAAGACGGTAACGGTAGAGTTGCAGGTCGCCTTCTTGCGTATTGACCCGTTCCGGCTTCCAGCGAACGATGGCTCTTCTCCCGTTAGGGAATTGTATGGGGACGTACTTTGACCATTCTCCTTCCTTCAGTGTAATCTTCACGTCGCCGTATGCGATGGTTACCGTGTTTCCAGGATTAAGCGTCAGATCGAGCGGCACTTGCTGGTCCTTCCTGCGGATCATGGTTGAAACTTTTCCGTTGGAGAACGCAATCTTTGTCTTTAAGGGGCCCGCTGCCCTGTGTTTTTCCTGGGTGTAGTATACATGCCCCATGTTGAAGGGTTGGTCGCCGGGGCCAGGCGCGCCCTTGCCCGACATCATAAAGCCATCCTTCAGCCGTTCCGGCGGCCAGGACATTGCCGTACCGCAAAGACCCACTTTCACGCCTCCTTCCGCGAGCATGAAAGGCACTGTGGCCGCGTGGAGCCTGAAGAAGCGGTTTATGCCTGAGGTCTGATAGGCCGTCTTGTCATAGATCTGCCATGGATGCGATCCGAAGAAGTTATTCTGACCCGGGCCAACGCCCGTGTTGTAGGCAGCCCAGGCATCCACAGACATGCCGCGAAAAATATTCTCAAACTCACCGTAGCTTCCTTGGGTAAGGAGTTTCTTGAATGTGGGAAGTTTGCCCTGCTTGGACCATTCAAGTATTTTTTCCATGCTGCATGAGTCAAGACCCATGAGCAGGATCTTCGGTTTTTGGTGAGCTTTCGTGGCCTTTCCCGCTTTATTTTTGGCAGCGGCAGCACCTGATCTATCCGCAGTGAGCCCAACAACTGCGGTTCCCAAGAGGCCGCCGGCCAGCTTCTTCAAGGCATTACGACGTGATATGCCTTTTTTGTCATTCTGATCGTCATCGTTCTTCTTCTCGTCCATGGCACACCCTCCTTGTATGACAAGCCCTACGGGCTGAATGTTCAACGTAAGATTTCAGAAACTTTGCCAGCTAACACTTCGACGGTTTCAGGCTCGGCTCTTCCTCATCGTCGCCATCACCTTTGGCCGCGGGCAAGAGTATGTCGCCTTTTGAATCAACCTGTAGCGACATCTTTTTGAGAATGTCTTGAGTCATGCCTGGTACCTTCAAAAGATCGTCAGGTTTCTTAAATGCACCGTTCTTGGTGCGGTAATCCGCTATTGCCTTCGCAAGAGCCGGGGTGACACCCGGAACCTTTGCGAGCCTTGCTGCGCTCGCCTTATTCAGGCTTGCCTTCCCCGAGCTTTGCGCAACCGCTGCCCCGGAATAGCCCAGCAGAAACAGCGCTGCCGCCAGGACAAGCGCCAGGAGAGAATATATTCTGATACGCATCTCTCTACCTCCTTTTTTGGTGTGATGGCGCACAGCGCACAGGACATCCGCTTCGCCATGCGTCATCACGCACGGTTTACCATCTATGCACTATCTACTTACTATCCAGGTGCTGCTGCGATACTGCATTAGTATCTCGGGAGTTTGGTCTCTTCTTCGTCTCCTGCGCTCTTAGCCTGTCCGAAGGATAGCGCTGGTGCGATAGCGTCCGCTTTCTCTTTCGTCATGCCAGGGACCCTCATCAGGTCGTCAGCCGATTTGAAGGCACCCGATTTCGCCCGTGTATCAACAACCGCCTTAGCCATGTCGGCAGACATACCCGGTACTTTTGCAAGCTGATCCGCAGTCGCCGCATTCACGTTCACCTTCGCCGGGGCTTGAGCGTGGAGGGCTGCTGCCGCTACAAAAGCAAAGCCCAGGCAAAACACAAAACCCAAAAGCAATCTCCGCTTCATTTCCGTTCCTCCTTATCTGATCTTATTTGGTGGGACCGGAGCGCCTTGCGAACGGGTTTCGGCCTCTTCGGCTCTCCGGTCCTGCTCACGCTTATGGTTACTACGATATGCTACTTCGCCATTTTCCATATTTCCGGGCATTCTCCTGCGAAGGGTTCCTTCTTGCTCAGGTCTTTGCCCGCGAGTCCCGGATAATCCTTTCCATACTTGTAAGAACGGTGGATCATGTTTGCCGCAAGGTCTTCTCTTGCCGACACGCTGTCCTTGCCGTCGTCATAGAAGCACTTGATTTTATCACCGGGAAAAACAGGGTTGACCCACTCCCAGACCACCTGCGGCTTTTCACCATACGTCACCTCAAACACATGACCGTGGTTGCTCGATGTCACCAGGATATTGCCGTTCGGAAGCTTTTGCGCCGATCCCTGATACGTCGTATAGAAACTGTTGCCTATTACAGGCTCGAACTGCCAGACAATCTTCCCGGTCTTCGGGTCCATCTCAACTACGCGCGAGCGGTTCTTCTCCGGTCTCTTCCATCCGTTGTCGAATATCTGGAAATGACCATTCTCCAGCACCGTTACATGGTGCGGCCCAAAGAGGATCTGGTCTCCATCATCCAGAAACTTGGGCGGCTTTCCCTTTCCGTAGGCGCTGGGATTGCCCCAACGAAACTCTATAGCCCCCGTCTTATGGTTGATAAGATAGAACTCACCAAAGTTCCGGGAATTGACGAGAATCTGGTCAGTTGCAGGGAGGTAGTCGACGGTATTGAAGTGCGTCCAGTCGGGGATGTGCATGTAACCGGAGGCCTTCGGAAGCTGAAAGTTGATGTCGAGCTTCTTGGGTCCTTTCCCGATGTGATCCCACGCGTGCCACTCCCATACCACTTTCTTGTCCCTGCTTATTTCCTTCACGTAATCCGGCCAGAGTCCGGTGTATTTCTTGCCCTCAAACTCCCATTCTTTGGGCATGGTCTTCGGGTTGCGCCCTTTCTTGATCGCCTCCGCGGCGCTCTTGTACTCCCAGCCTATCAAAAGAATGTTGCCGTTCGGCATAACATTGAAACAGTGGTGCTGGAGCGCAGTCGGGCTGTACTCCTTGTATTCCCATACCACGTTTCCATCCCAGTCGATCTCCTGGATAAGCCCTGCGGTGCCGCCGAACGCAACGGGCGTCTTTTCAGGGTTGGGCTCAGGTCTTCCAGCGCGCAGAATATTTCCATTGGGCAGAAGCATCGCAAAGAGCCCTGGTAGATACTTACTCTTCCACGTATGAACGACATTTCCCTCCATATCAATGAGGTACGTTGTCGTGCTCAAACTGGGAGCGAACAGCATGTAACCATCGTACGCTTTTTCTTTGTTGTACCTTATTAATCCTGTGGGACCATACAGCAACTCATATGCCTCGGCCGTCACCAGCGAGGCTGCAATAAATCCTATAATTGCCAATGCACAGAACACCTTCTTTGACATGATCACCCTCCTCTCATGATAATGTAGTCTCAAAAAACCATCACGCTTCAGAAACTACTGCTCAGAATACGTTCCCACCCCCTCTCCTTCGCACTGCCCGTAAACATACTATCTTCGCGGTCCGATCGCCTTCTTCTCTTTCGGTTTCGTAGAAACAGGCCGCTTATTTCCGTACATTCTTAAAGCAATCCGTGTGCCGAGTATGGTGATACCCGATCCACGGTGATGAGCCGTGATTTCATGGCTTTTGAGAGCATTCCGTCTTCACAAGAAAAGTCTGAATTGCCTCAAGTGTGCGAAGTGTTGCACAGCCGTGCAGGTTACTGCGCAACATAGATAATTCGGGAGAGGGATGTCGCTGGATTTGCAGCACACTAGAGATCCACACCGTACTGCGCCATCTTGTCGTAGAACGCGCGACGGCTGATTCCGAGGAGCCTTGCAGCCATAGTGCGGTTGTTATCCGCTGCCTTCAACGCCTTTACGATCGCGCTCTTTTCAGCCTCTTCCACCACCTGTTTCAGGGGAAGCGGTGTATTGTCCGTCAAAGCACCCACCTCTCTGGCGAGAGTCTGTTCGATACTCAGGCAGTCGAGGGTGAGTGTCTCGTCCTCTGCGAGAAGGACCGCGCGTTCCAGAATATTGGCCAGTTCCCTGATATTCCCTTTCCAGGGCCAGCTGCGCATGGCCGCCAGCACGTTCGGTTTGATGGTGCTGATCTTTTTCTTGTAGGATTTGCAGAACTTGTTAAGAAAGTGGTCGATGAGCAGAGGAATGTCTTCAAGCCTCTCGCGCAGAGGCGGTAGAAAGAGCGGCACAACAGCCAACCTGTAATACAGATCGTCGCGGAAACTCCCTTCCTGAATTGCGGGCTGGAGATTCCGGTTCGTGGCCGATATGAAACGTACGTCTATCTGTATAGTTTGATTACCACCCACCGGTTTTATCTCCCGTTCCTGTATGGCGCGTAGCAGCTTCACCTGCGTGGAAAGCTTGATATTGGAGATCTCATCGAGAAAAACTGTTCCACCCTGGGCCTCTTCCAGCAGGCCGCGTTTTGCGCGTATCGCGCCGGTGAACGCGCCTTTGACGTGGCCGAAAAGCTCGCTCTCCAAGAGCGTCTCTGTCAGGGCACCGCAATCGATCGGCACGAACGGACGGTCGCGGCGCGAGCTGTTCTGATGTATCATGCGCGCGAGCAACTCCTTACCTGTCCCGCTTTCTCCTTCTATCAACACGGACGCCTGTGAATCGGAAATCTTTTCAACCTTCCGAAGCAACTCATGCATCGCCTTGCTGGAGCCGACCACCATCTTAGGAAATTCCTCGTCGTCTTCATGCAGACGCAATGTGTCAAGCTTCCGGTTGAGCTTCCCATACTCCAGGGCTCTGCGGATAAGGATCTCGACGTCGCGTTGCTTAAATGGCTTGGTTATATAGTGGAAGGCGCCCAGCTTGATGGCTTCGACAGCAGTTTCAATCGTGCCCACGCCTGTGATGATGATAAAGGGCAAAGTGGCATCTACGGCTCTTACGCGTTCGAGTAATTCGATACCGTTCAGATCGTCCATAGCCATATCAGACAGCACAAGATCGAATTCGGTCTGTTCAAGAGCTTTCCACCCATCCTCGCCGGATCCTGCAGTATGCACATCATAGCCGAGACGCGTCAGGAACCGCGCCAGGACTTGTCTCATTTCAGCTTCGTCTTCGACAACAAGGATTTTCTCAGCCAATGCTGCGTTCCTTTTGGGCTGCAGGAGGCGCATCCGGAGGCGGACAGAAGGGAAGATCGATGAAGATCACGGTGCCGCGACCGGCCTCCGATTCGACGCGAATAGTCCCGTTATGCTTATCGATGATGCGTTTCGAAATAGAAAGCCCGAGCCCGAATCCTTTGTTCTTGCGCGCGGTGTAGAAAGGATCGAATATCTTCGCCAGGTCTTTCTCGGGAATACCGGTGCCGGAATCGGCGATCTCAAGGTGAATCAGTTGGGTGCCGTTGTTACGCTCGTGCCCTGCACGTATCGTGATAGTTCCTTTCTGTGGCATGGCCTGCACAGCATTCAGAATCAGATTGATCATAACCTGCTGAATCTGGCTGTCATCGCCTTCAAAAAAGAGAGGTCCGGCAGGGAACGATTTTTCTATCCGGACTTGTTTCTGCTTGAGCTGCTGCTTGCAGAGGCTGAGCGATTCTTCAACCAGGCCGGTCAAATCGATACGCACCTTTGCAGGAGGGGTCGGCCGGGTAAAGGTAAGCAGATCGTCGATGAATTTGCCCGCCCGCAGCGCATTGCGCTCGATCGCCTCGAGGCTGTCCTTTGTATCGCCGTCATCGAATTTCTGCTGGAGCAGCTCCTCTGTGTTCGCAAGAATGATCCCGAGCGGATTATTGATCTCGTGCGCGATCCCTGCGGCCATCTCGCCCATGATAGCCAGGCGCTCCGACTGGATCAGCTCTTCCTCCAACCGTTTGCGCTCTGTAATATCGCGCGAAAAGCAACAGGCCAATACGGTGTCCGGTCCCCTCACGACTGTGGCGCTCATTTCTACATCGATCATCCTGCCGCTCTTGCTGCAAAGAGAGAACTCTCTTGTCCCCGCCGCTGTCGTGAAGATCGACTCAATAAAATTTTCTATCTCCGCTTTCTTCTCAGGCGCGACAAGATCGCCGATACCTTTGGAGCATACTTCTTCCAACGAGTAACCGAGCCTCTGCAGCACGATCTTGTTCGCATGCATGATTCTGCCGTCCGGCGCAATAAGATGGATCATCTCAGGGGAGAACTCGATCAGGTCCTTGTGTTTCTGCTCTGAAAGCTTAAGGTCATGTGTCACCCGGCGCACCTCTCTTTTCAGTGTCCTGTTCCAGATGATAAATCCCAGCAGCATCAAAGCAAGAAGTCCGGCTGCGCCGCTCCCGAACTTGATGTACTTTTCCAGGTCTGCAAATTCGATCTCGTGTCCGAACCACTTCTTATGGATTGTGTCGAAACTTCCGTTCTCCACTATTTTGCCGAAAGCAACACTCAGCTCTGTGAGCAGTTGCGTGTTATCGGCCCGCACCGAGACGGTCAAAGGCACCGACTCAACGGGCATGCCCACTTCTTTGATGTTTCGCAGATTGTTTTTCTGGATCGTGTAGATCGCCGCGCGGCCGTTGGGTGAAATGTAAGCCTGAGCTTCTCCCGCATTGAGAAGTTGCAGGGCCTTCTCCTGGGTCTCGGCCTCAATAAACTTGACCTTTTCCCAGCTGGGAACCAGTGTTCTCAGATCACTACCTTTCAGGACAATTGCCGAGATACCCGGGAGATCCCGGACACAGGTGACGGTCACGCACGAATTATTTACAAAGAGTTTTCTTTCCACCTGAAGCGGCAGTTCAAGCGACTGCAGCCTGGCACTCGGGATTTTCTCGCTGATTATTAAATCCACTTTACCGTCATAGAGACGCTCTTCTAATTCGCTGCTCTTTGCCGGGAAGAGCCTGAGTCGTGCCTCCAGGTTGGCAACAAGCAGCTTTGCCAGATCAATATCGAAACCCCGAATCGAGTTCGATTCAGCATCGATGAAGGAAAAGGGGGGCAAAGAGGAGTCGACACCTACCCTGAGTATTCGCTGAGGATAAGCTGCCACCGGAAGAAGGAAAATGACGAGAAGAACAAGAATAAAGGCCGCTCGTATCGGCCTGAAGCGGTTCACACAAGCCTCTGTTGCGGAAAGGTTACCATACTCTGCCCGAGCTCACAAGTCGCAGCAGCTGACGTGCGCAAGGACCAATCATCTGTTTGTCCTTGGGTCCAGATCAGGGAGCTGCAGTGAACCGCAGCCCCTGATCTATTTGCCCGTGCTTCTATTTGGGGTTCTTTGCCGTTCCTTCATCGAGCGCCTTGCGAAAGTCAGGACATCCCGCAGTCAAAGGCCCCTTCGGCGTCAGGTCCTTGCCTTTAAGACCGGGGTAGTCCGGCGCATAGCGGTAAGACCGATGCACCTCGTAGGTGACATCAAAATCATCCCTCGTGCAGTTCACACCTTTTTCATTGACCGGGTTGATGTACTCCCAGACAATCTTTTTGTCCCGTGTCACTTCAAACATGTGACCCCAGTTTGTTGACGTCACGAGGAAATTGCCGTTCGGCAGCTTCTGAGCACTTGACTGAAACGCCGAAGAGAATGAGTTTCCATAGCGCGGGATGCCTTTTCCGGCAAACTGCCAGAGGATCTTTCCCGTCTTCGGGTCCATCTCTATGACGCGGGAATAGTTTCCGGAAGGCCTGAAGGTGCCGTTATCAAATATGGTGATATTCCCGTCCTCCTGCACTTGCACATGATGCGGGCCGAAGAGGATCTGGTCGCCGTCGTCTACGTAACCGCCTGGCAGACGCCCTTTTCCGTGCGTACCCGGGTTGCCCCAGCGGTAGACGATCTTGCCGCTCTTCTTGTCAATGATGTAGAACTCGCCGAAGTTGCGGGAATTGACCAGCACCTGGTCGGTTTTTGGAAGATACTGTACTGTGTTGAAGTGCGTCCAGTCAGGCCCTCCGTAGAGCGGCCCCAGCGTTGAGGGAAGGGTGAAGTTTATGTTGATCTGGTCCGGCCCTGTGCCGATGTGATCCCACACGTGCCACTCCCAGACCATCTTTCCGCTTTTGTCTATTTCGCGGACAAAGTCAGGCCAGATACCCTGGACAGGCTGTCTTTTGGGGTCCGCAGGCGAGACGACACCGTCCGGCTTGGTCGTCTTCGGGTCACGCCCTTTCTTTATTGCTTCGTCCCAGCTCTTCTGCTCCCATGCGATGAGCAGTATGTTACCATTGGGCATGACGTCAAAAGCATGATGATAAAAGCCCTGCGGGCTATTCATCTTGTATTCCCACACGACCTTGCCATTCCAATCGAGCTCCTGCAATGAACCTGAGGACCCGCCGAAGTAGACCGCGAATCTTTCATTGACACAGGCGCCGCGCAGGATATTGCCGTTCGGCAGGAGCACCGCATAAAGTCCGTTCAGGTTATCGGTCTCCCATTTGTGAATAAGGTTCCCTTCCATGTCGATCAGGTAAACATCTTTAGTGTATGGAGTTGCGTAAAGTGTGTAGCCATTGAAAGCCTTTGTCTTGTCCCACCTGAGAAGACCTGTAGGCTGAAGGAACGATTCTGCTCCCGCGATACTGACTGCGAGTAATACAAGACATACAATTAGTAAAGCCGTAAACCCGTTACGCTTCATAAATACCTCCTTTCTTGGAATGGAATTACCTTGGACGATGTCCTCATTTAGCGCCGGAGCAAGGGGTGTGCCATACTACGCCACGGCCAGCTCGAGGAAATCCTGAGAAGTATTGACTGGTTTGCCGGATTAAACAATAGGTCTCGTCGGAACGCCCTCCATGCTGTTGTAAGGGTTGCTTTACGGTGTGAAGATATCCGTACAGCTTTCCGCCACGACAGAGATTCTGGACAACCCTGATTAACGTGCGATGCTGAACGAGCAAGGCGCAATCGATCCGTTACATTTTGCCGGGCGGATCGATCGCGCCTTCAGGACAGACTTCCGCACAAAGCCCGCACTCCAGACACAGGCTTCCTTCGATGCTATAGACGTCTCCTTCTGTGATAACGCCCACAGGACATGAGTCGACGCACGCACCGCATGCCGTGCATTTTGCGGTTATACGAAAGCCGGGTGGGTTTACCGTGGCTCCCCCAAACGCAAAGCGTTCTTTTTTGGGAGGCTCGTGGCCCAGATCGAATATTTCCCCTTTGCCTCTGAACAGGTGAAAAGGCTCCAGGATCTGAATTGTCTCGCCAGCATAAAGGTTGCCGAGGAGCGGGTTGCGCTCCAGAATCCTGTGCATCATTTCTCTGCCCTCGCAGCGACGAATGTCACCGATGAGGCGCACGGCCACGAGATCTTCGTTCATGCCGCAGATGGCGACCTTGGGGTTCTGTTCGAGCTGCTTGTAAAAATGTTTGCCTCGCCCGGTGGTGAAATAGATGCCGTCCTCTTCTACGAGCATGACGTTGACGATCCTCGCGTCCGGCTCCCCCTGATTGATCGTGGCGAACGTCATGGACTTCACCTTCAAAAGAATATTCAGCGCCCTTTGCGTTACTTCATCCATGGTATAGTTATGCCTCCTTGTTATTTGATGATGGCAGATAACAAGCTCATGGCTTAGTTTTTTCTTGAAGTGGCGTTATCCGCAGATTGGAAAAGTACCCGCTTGAACCATCGTCCACCCATAAGCCAACGGAACCTTGCGCATCGGGGCCCATCTTCAGATCGGTCACGGTGAGTGCGGGCTCAGGTTCGTTGTTGACGTATGCCTTTGCGGTGGTTCCGCTCACTTCTATCCGAAACGGTATCCACAACCTTGGTGCTATGCTCGCACCCTTCTCGTACTGCCCCGGAAACTCCTTCCTGAATCGGGAAAACCGCCAGTCAGGATACGAGAAGTATTGGATGGCCCTTTCATTGCGGGGAGAAGGAGGGGGTGGTTCAGCTTTCAGTCCGTTGGTCATTCGCAGGTAGATCGCCTCAAACTTGGACGCATCTTCATCGACGCGAAAAGCGATGCCCACGAAGCCTCGCGCATCCGGAGCACCCTTATCGTTGACTTCACCTGCTATGTCAACTTCGATGCTGCCATTGTGGAAGGTAACGGGCAGCAGGGCGAACGTTGCCTGATCCCCGGGCTGTCCTTTCAACATCTTTGCCTGCATGTCGTCGGTAAGAGACACCTTAAGACATGTGCGCCCATTAAAATCA
>DATKNH010000115.1 GCA_035541455.1 Syntrophorhabdales bacterium | reverse complement strand
ATGCCGGCAAGCACGTCATTGAAATTGTCACGGTCTAATTCTATAAATTTCCTGTCCTTCAATTTGGGAAGCGGTTCATCAGGTCTGCCGGACAGATCAGCCAGCACCCCGAGCACAAAAGGTAACTCCTTCATCTCAATTGAATCGCCCACCTCAACATCGTACGTTATCTGGACTCTCGGAGCTCTTACCCTGTCAAGTTTATGCTGTTGACTCTCTTTCTTTGGCATATGCTCTCCTTTCTACTAGACTGGTAAATCTTATTGCCTTCAGATACCCGGAAGCGAGCCTCTTTAAGCTGCTCCTTCTTCACACGATCACTGCCTGTATGTTAGTGCCTTCGTGACATCGGTGGTGCAAAGCCTCTGGAAAAGCGTTCTGGCTCTCCCGAGGTCGTCATCAGATGGCTCTCCGCTCATGAGGCATTGATAGAGCACATTCAACACCTCTGCTATCCACACGGGAGATTCCCAGCGATCGAGATGGAGTTCTTCCATGAGCGCATACAGTTCTTCGGCTATGGGACGGGCGAGGTCAGCCCGTTCGGCCCTGAGGCACAGCTTCGCCATCATGAGCCTGTAACGGTTCTTGTCCCGCACTGACGCGGTGCTGAAGGAAGCTGTGAGCAGACGGTCGAGCGCTTCTTTCACGCCTGATGTCTCCATCACCTGCACGGCGTCGTCCCACACGGCTCCGTCTGAGTTTTCCCCTGATACGATTGGCACTCTCATCGGGAGGGGCACCTCCTCGGATGTCATTACGCCCTGATCATCCGCGCTTTTTTTCTGCGCCGTGGGCGCGGCCTGCTTCTCTTTCTTTGCGGACGCAGATTTTTCAACGCCGGCAGGGTTCTTCTCTTTACAGATTCTGGCCACCAGCTGATTGCACTCCTCGATTGCCTTGCCAAGTTCCGCGAGTCTCGGAGCCTCCTGTTTGAATTTCTCATCGACGGTTGCATCCAATACTTTGAACTCGTCGAAGCACGAGAGCGAGAGCTCGGCCAGAGATTTATAAAAGGCTCCCGAAGATGCTGCCACGGCAGCATCAAACTGCTCAGCCGTTATCTTTCCATCTTCGATATCTTCGTCTCTTTTGTTCTTCTTATTCTCGTCAACGTCGCCGTACTTATTCCTTGTGTCTGATTCATAGCCGACCTCCCGCGATTCCTGATACTTGAACCAGGAGTAGCCGGGGGTTTTTCCTTCGTCTGTCACTGGTAACTGTTTAATTGCGGACCAAAGTTTTTCATTCATGAAGTCTAGAGGGGCAGCTCTGAATTCGAGGTCTCCATCTTCGACCGGAGGGTACAGCGTATCCCAAAAGTCCTGCAGCAGACCCGTGGCAATCTTGAGGCCCGTCGCGAGCCCCTCGAAGCCTTCCGTTGCCAGAAGGCCCTCGGTCAACCAGGCGGCGATCTGGAGATCCTTGCTCTTATTGGTGAGCGCCTCGACAGACAGCTTAACAACCTTCTCCCAGTCAGCTGTCTTTATTTCATTCTTCGACTCGCCCACCTCGAGTGGGTCCTCAGATTTTCTGGCCTCTTTTATATCCTCAAAGATCTGGCTGTAGCGTACATCATCTCCCGACGGATTTCCGCCGGGGATGGGAGCCAGAAGAGCATCGATGTCTATTTTCTGCTTCATCAGTGCCTTTTTGCCTCTGGTGCCTTAAACGTGACGTCCCCTAACTCGAGGATTGCGACCTCTTCTCTGTTGACACCGAAGACGTGCTGCCCCGACGCTCTCGCAAACTTGCTGCCCAGAGGCTTCCAGTCTGTCAGTCGGCCCAGCTTTACGCGGTCGTCATGATGCAGAAAAGAATCAGGATAGAGGACAGGCACATAGCAGTTTATTGTTAGCCCTTCCCATGTCACAATGCGCGCTTCAGACCAGAGAAGATCAAATAGGGTCTTGGGCTGCCTGACAGAAAGCTCTCTCAACGATTCGAAGGGTATCCAGATATAGCGTTCGTGAACAATGGCTTCCAAAAAGAAGGACAGGAAAGTATCCGTGTCACGAAAACCGCTGAAACTTTTTCCGCTGATGTTTCCTGCTATCTTCGGCCGGAGTTCACTCAGTTTATCATAAAGAGCACGGGCCTCCTTGAGCTTCTTCTGATTCAGCTTTTCCCAGGCGGTAAAGTAGAGCTCAAGATAGGATGGGATCCCTCCGAGAAAGCCGGGAAGTTTTTTGCGGGTATAGACTTCCTGTCTCTCCTTTTCTGCCTGTATCAGGTTCTTGTACGTCTGCACACCTGTTTCAGAACGAGGGTCGAGTGAGGCAATTACATCCAGGTGACCTCCTGCCTTGTCCCATTCACCGTAAAAAGAAAGAACCTGAAAAAGAAGTACACGCTTACTCACATCAGAGGGAGAAGCTTTCACCTCCGCGGTGAGCTGTTCGCGAGCTTCGGAAAGTTTGCCTGCCCTGATCAAATCCTTAGGATTCATGCGCAAGCGCTTAGGGAACTCGAAAAGAATAGTAGCACAGCCTCTGTCCGCGCGCAATCAAAATTGCAGAATCCGGACGTTTCAGCGGCCCTCCATCAACTTGCGGGATCCTTCTTCGTAAAGGCCATTGACCACAGGCGAATGAAATCAGCCTGGGACAGGGGGCGTCTGAAAAATGCCATATACGGCTTCTCTGTCGAACCTCCCATGAATGTGGCATTCGGCGCGGTTTCGACACGGGATCTCATTAAAGAGTGGTAGAGGCTCACCGCCTCGGTACGCTCACGCAGCGGGATCTGCGCCATCGGGAAAAAGTATTCTGTACCTTCGGCGAGAGCCGCCATCGTGGCGCCGAACGACTCCGGCTCCCGGAAACGCTCCCTCTTTCTGGCCAACTCCAACCAGTCCCCCACCGGTACCCGTAGGCTTCGAACCTCTTCTTCAAGTTCTCTCAGATCTCCGAAGGTTCTCGTGGAGACATTTTCCATGTGAGTCCACGCAGCGTCACAAGCGAGCGGCACCAGATCCCACTGGGCCGACCAGTCCTTCAGAGGGCCGGTCCCTATGATCAGAAGCGGGTACGGACGCGCAAGACCGTCGGTGCTCTCACATATGATGCCGCACACGACGTTATCTCTGCGCGCCTCTCTGGTCCAGAATCGCCAGGAACAGCGCGAGCCCGAAGGCTTCTCCTTCGAGACGAGTACCTGATAGCCATTTTCTATCCAGCCTGAAAAACTGACGAGCAAAGGAAAGCCCTGGCCGAGTGTAAAGTAATCCTTTGCTGCAGGATGCTTTCCGTAGGCTGCCCACTGCCACTGGCGTTCCGGTCTCAGTCTTTCCAGCATTGCACAACGTGCCTCGGTGCCTGGCCGGGGCCAGAACTCGCGGCTCCCATGATAGCGCTCTCTCCGCTGAATTGGTAATTTACATGTATGTACTTGATTCCTAGGCGTTCCAGCGATGCCCGTTCCACGGGGAAATCACTCGGGCTGTACGTGTGTCTTCCACCCCTGAAGTCGTGCAGAAATTCCGGGAATGCACGGGGACCCGTGTATTTCTTGGTCAGGACAATGTCACTGATCTCAATTTGGAAGAGCACATCTCCGCAGCCATCAGGTGTAAAGACAAATGTTTTGTTCACAGGGTAATTCTGGTTCACCAGGCTCTGTACGTTGCCTGCACACTGAAGTTCCAGTCTTGTGGCGTGCGGCTTGATCTTCGCGTCAGTGTTCGCGTCTGTCGGCAGTCCTTTGATCATCACGTTGAAGTTCTCTTTCTTTGGCATGGCTGCTGCTGCCGTAACCTTGGCCCCTTTGGCGAGAAAAGCAAAGAATGCGGGCTCGAACGGTATCGTGCCTCCGAGAATCTCTTTAGCATAGTATCCCCTTTGCATGCTCCATCCCATGAATGGAGCCGCTGTACCCGAACCTTTGACAAATTTCCATACAGGACCATCCGGTCCAAGAATAAGCTGAATCGCCTGTACGCCGCTTGCGCCCTGGGCTTCTGCCAGCACCTTTTCCTCCCACTGTGCCTGAAGGTAGCAGGCTGTCTCCATTCTCACGCAGGTCCAGAGAAAATCGAGGGGTCCTGTTATCATTCTGCCGATCACATCCTCGACGGGCCTGCCTCTGCCTATCCCTGCCTTCAGCCGGTTTGCCGCAGCGTAGCCGGCGTAGAACGGCGACTTGCCGGCGGCTGGTTCTTCGGTAAACGTCTGAGAAGCGAGCTGGTATGACTGAGCTTTTGAAGCGGCTGCCGGAGCGATGGAGTTTAATGCGGCTACCAAATCCTGGTAGGCTTTGCCGGCGGCGATCTGCGCCTCCAAGGCATCTGCTCCCAGATCCTTACCCAATCTTTTTTCTATAGCTCCCATTATCTTCTTGCCCTCTTCAGCAGCCTTTGCAACCGTGCCTTCGGTCTTACCCACAGACTGAGCCCGGGCTAGCTGAAATTGATACACTTGCTGCAGCCAGGCAGGCGTCCCCTCTGTGCGCGCCAATGGTTCCAACTCGAGTGCTGCTTTACTGAAGAATGCAAAATAGGGTGCTTTGTCGCTTGCCATTTTGGGAGCCATCTGAAGCCATTCCTTTGAGCCCTTTAATTTGCCGACTCCCTTGGGAAAAAATGTCCCGAATGTCTGCCACGTATCAAATGAAGCAGTACGATACCATTTCTCAAATTCTGTTTTACGATTTCCAAGCAACACCGGATCGATCAGCGCTGATTCCGTTTCCTTCAGGAAGCCGTCGATCATCTCCTTTCCTTTGCGTGTGAAGGCTGGAGTGACCACCTTCTCGTCGGGCAACGTCACAGAGCCTCCCCAGAATTCAGACAACGTCACAGGAGCAAGGCCCCCTTCTTTGTTTACCCAGCCGGCGAGCCACTGGAGGTTACGCGAAGCCAGTAGATCCTTTAGCCATGACTGCAGAACTGCCGTTTCCTTGTTGATATCACCCGTATCGCCGCGCCAGGTCAGATAGTTGAGATACAGATAGCCGAATTTTTTTCTCACCTCAGGTCCTGCTGTCTGGTCTGATGCAAGAGCAGAGACGTATGAGGGCTGAGGTTTACTCTTCAATTTGTCGAATCCCTGCCCCTCAAGGCGCGCCTTAAGCAAATTGATGCGCCTCACGAGATGAACGACATATTGCGACACCATGTCATCCGTGGCTCCTGCGGTGAGAAGCCTGGGCATGGCGTCCGCCATCTGTTTATCAAAAGGACCCAGAAATCCCTGATGAAATTGCCTGCAGTACTCTTCTTTGAGGGCGGCCTCCACTTTGAGACTCTCGTTCAATCCGAATCTAGGCATCCACCAGTTTTGATTCTGACCTTCTATCTTCAGGATCGTTTGTGCAAAGCGATCCATGGTCGTAAGATCCGTGAGAAGCTCACCCTTTAACGCAGGGGCATGGCCAAGCTCATGCGTAGCTACCCTGACAGTTCTCAGGTTTTTCACAAAAGAGAAACTGAGAAGGCCGCAAAGCGCTACGCCCAGGAGAATCCATGCCGTGAGCCCGAGATTCCTCGTGAGAGCTCGCCATTCAAGGGCTCGTGTGGTAGGAGCAAAGAGGCGCCGATCCGATGGCAGGATCCTGGCAAAAAATTCGTGCAGGAAGAGCCCCCTGCTTGTTCCGGGAAGGATCTCCTTTTCTCCGATGAGACCAAGGGCTTCCAGAAAATGGGAGTAAGGGGTGCCTTCCTGGCGGCCGCTGCTGAAGAAGAGTCCTCTGAGCGCAGGCGTTTCCTGGTATGGGTTTTCATGAAAGGCGGCCACGATGAAGGCTGCAAGACCTTTTCTGAGCTGTTCGAACTCCTCGGGGAAGAGCAGAAGAGCGGGATCGACGTTCTTTGACTGCGGACGATGCAGCATGAGAATCCTGAGCGTTCGGAGCCGTTCGCCGATGGTGGTCATGGCATTATCAAGAAAGGCAGCGACATCCTTTGAGAGGTTCTGGTTAATAAAACCCATGGGCTGGTCGAGCGCTTTATCCGGAAGCTGCTCGGAAAAATTGGTCATGCCCTGCACAAGATCACATTTGGTCACCAAAAGATAGACCGGGAACTTTACCCCGAGAACCCGCATGAGTTCATCGATGCGGCGCCGAATATTGTGCGCGTCCTCTTCCAGGACTTCGGGCGAAGCGCCAAGGAGCTTGTCAGCAGCTACGGAAACGATGAGCCCGTGAAGCGGTTCTTTTTTTCTGTATTTGATGAGGAGAGCTAGAAATCTTTGCCACTCCTCCTTGTCTCTTCCTTCATCAACGGGGATGGCATATCTGCCTGCCGTATCGATGATTACGGCCTGTTCAAAAAACCACCAATCGCAATTCTTTGTGCCTGATATGCCGGAAGCACGCCTCACTTCGGCAAAGGGCGATGAGAGCTTTGCGCTGCCTATTGCTGTCGTCTTACCCGACCCGCTTTCACCGATTACCATGTACCACGGCAATACGTAGAGCGGATTGCCCATTTTTCTGAGATGGGAACGGCGCAAGGCGTCGACAGCCTCCTTCCAGCGGTCCTGGAGCGCTTTCATCTCGTCTCTTTCTTTTCCGGTGAACGTTCTTATCCTGGCTTCGTCCTGTTCTATCACCTCCTGGACGAACTGCTGCTCCCGGCGTCTGGTAAGAATCCTCCGCAAGAAAAGGAATCCGATTCCGGCGGCTGCAAGGATTGCCAGCACTGCCAGCCCCACCCACCATGGAGAATCCATCCATACAACGAGGCCAAAGACCAGCAGAATGATCAGCAGAACCAAAAAAGCGACGAGTGAGACCTTAAGAATCTTTACCAGTAAGTTTTTCATCTGGACGCCGTCCTCAAAACGTGCTCAGCTATGCCGCTCAGTGAAAAACGATAAATCACGAATAAGAGGCCAAATATCAGGACCGGTGCTGCCAGCGCGGCCATTGAGGTGACGGAAAATTGAAACTTCTTCTTCTGGTATCCCAGGTCTGCTGTGCCTGCAGGGTAAGCCTCAGGAAAAAGGTCCGTCTTTTCCAAAGACGGAACGCTTGGCGACCCACCCAGAAGAAGCTTGAGATTCGAGCTCTGCAGCTGCTCGAGCAGGTACTCATCTTCAGGTTTGAGAAATCTTCCTTTGAATCCCAGGCTGAGGCAAAGGTAATAAAGTTCCCTCACATCCTTCTGGTGAAATGCGAGCCGGTTCAGGCGCTCAAAAACTTCCTCACCCGCTTCCGTCGTGTTGTAGAAGATACGTTGAAGCTGCTCTCTCTGCCACTGTCCTCTATGCTGCCACTTTGATGCAAGGATCGACTCATCCGCCCACGCGCAGATCATGAATCGCGCCTGATCATAGTCTTCCTGTGAGAACCAGCCTTTCCTCACGCACTCTTCACTCTTCGTGAGAAGGCGCAACATGTCTGCCTTGACCTGCTCGTACGCAGGCTGCTTTGTGGCAGCAGTCCTGCTGAAGTAGGTCACGTAGGCCACGAGTTCGATGAAGCAATCAGTCAAATGCATATTCCCTCCGAGCATCGATTTGGCTTCAAGTGTATACTTTCCGACGGCCCACGCAGGCGGCTGCTACACCCGCCGATCAAATCTCAATATCGAATATCTAAATCCCAAACAAATTCAAATATCAAACATTCCAAACTGGAGGCCTGGGCCCAGTCAGGTTTGGGTTTTTGGGCATTCGGAATTGTTTAGGATTTCGACACTAGGATTTAGGATTTCTCCTCATCTCCCTACAATCATCAATTCGACGTCCAGATCCTCCGGCGCATTATCCCAGTAAAAGGCGACATTATTTCCTTTCTTTACAGGCGCCCATTGGTCGCTCTGGTAATCGACGGCGAAATAGATGGAATGAGCCCTGCGCGGCAGTTCCTGTGGTGGGACCGGAAGATGCTCCAGTCTCACTCCTGGCAGGGCGCGTGCGATCAGGATGGGAAGGTGTTCTCTTGAGCTTAACTTGGCAATAGATGTAACCGATTGAATAACAGGTTTTGGATCCGCGTCGGTTCGGAAGACGAGATAAAAGCGGTTACGAGCCTCGAAAACCGCGGGCTTGAGTTCTGCAGCGTAGTATGTTCCGTCGTAGACGAGTCGGATCATGTATTCTGGCCCGGCGGTGATCTCGTCCAGGAGCTGAGATATCAGGATCTGAGCCTGTGAAAAGCAATCCCAGAGAGTCTCGTGGTCATACCTGGGGAGAGCTTGCTCTTCACTCTCGGTCGCACCCATGACATTCACTTTTTCCGAGAAGGAAGAGAGTTCTCCTATGAGCTGACGGAGAAGCCCGTACACAGCCCACGGGTGGACCTGTCTGACTTCCGTGATGTGAAAGAACAATGGTACGTACCGATTAAGCGATCGCAGCGCCAGAAGATAGACCATATCTCTCGAGCCGAACTCCGCTGTCTGAATGCCTCGCTGTCTCTTAAGTTCCTCGAGTTGATGACTGCGAGCTGCGATTTGATCCCTTATCTCTCTTATGAGTTTCATGAGGGGCTGTGAGCTGGAGATCGCAAGGCAGGGGGGGATGAACCTCTCAGAGAATCGAATCTCGTCACCCATCCTTTCGAGCTGAGCAATGGGAACCAGGAGATAATCGCCCAATTTTTCCTTTTCAGATTCGAAGAAAAGCTTCATGTTGTAGTGGAGACGCTGAATCTTGCCGACAGGCCCTCCGGAGTGCATGTCTTTGACATCTTCCGGATCGGCCAGCACGATATAGCGCGTGGTGACCGGGAGCGTATCTTCAAGTTTTTCGACAACGGCGACATTCTCTCCTGCATGGTTCCATTTTCTTAATCCTGCATACACGGTTAGTGGTCTGCCTCCCTCCACCCACGCCTCTTCAAAGAGCCTGGGTTCCAAGAAAGCGTTTCCGGGGAAGACCGCGTGAGAGCCGTCTGAGAACAACAGGTTGGCTTTAAGCGGACTGAGAGACCTGGTGCCCAGTGCGGCCTGCTGAATCTCCATCTCGCCGACGCCCCAGAAGTGAGGTTCAGCGTAATCATAGAGCGGCAGAAAAAGAGACTGCAGTGAACGCTCGAGTAACTGAAAGTGCTGAGGTTGCAGAAACAGCCCCTGGTGCCAGTATAAGGATTTTTCAATCTCCATTATCGCCTCTTCAGATCTTGAATTGCGTCGGGACCCAGATAAAGCTCTATGGTAACGTTCTGAGGTTTCGAGCTCATTGTGCCGACAGGAATAGGAAACAGGCGTGCCGCATTTCCCTTCTGGAGGTTGTAGTAACCCGCAACAACACTCACGTACTTTGCACCTTCAGCGCGGTCAAGGCTATCCTTTACTTCCTGACCGGGCTGTATCACTAGTCTTTTGGTGTAGGCAACGCTCGCGTCAAAGCGGCCGCATTCCAGAAGCTTCGGCAGCCCATCCTTCTCGTCGAGAAGTTGGTTGAATGCATTAGGATCTCTGAGCTGGTAGGTACACGCCACAATGGTGTGAGGGCTGCCCTGGTAAAGGTTCAATTGAGGGTCGGCTCGCAACGTGAGAAACACGGCCTCTTTCTTGTAGGAGTATTCCGGCGAACGACTTACTGAACTGCAGGCGGCAAGAGTCATAATTGCCGAAACAACTAACAAGCTATACACGCGCTTCTTCAAGAGACCCTCCTTGGTTCAGTTTTATAGAGCCTTTGACAAATTCTTTCAAATTCCCTCAAAAACCTTTCCATGAGCCGCCCCGAATCGAGACCTTCTTTAACGACACCAAAACGATCTTTGTAGGAATCGAACAGCTCGGCCTTGCGCAGGGGGCCAAATTTCAAGCTCTTTTCCAGTGACGCCTCGATTCTCGCGGGATCCAGTTCATTGAGCAATTCCCTGATGAGTTCTCCCGTGGCCTGACTGAATGCCTTATGAGCCGTCAGGAAAGCCTCCTGGATCTGGTCCAGATAATTCTGGAGCGAATTGTCACCGCCCCCACTTCCTATGTGCATGCCGATGATCTGACGGATGGTCTCCTGCTCAGCCCCGTGTCCGAGCAACGTAGTGTTGATGACGCTGATGATCTGATTAAGCGTGTTAAAGACCGTGTTTAGCGATTGAGCCAATTTCTCTGATAGTTCCTCGTATGAAAGGTCAGATATCGAGATCTGCTTCCCCAGCAACAGGGAGAGCAGGCGTGAAGATTCTTCGGACGGAAGAGAAAGGCCTGTCTTCGGTTCGGAGCTTTTGTCAAATCGGGTTACCAGTTTCTCGAGCAGACCCAGACGTTCAGCGCTGCCCACATGGCGTAGTTTGTCGTCGAGGTACTCCTCTATCGAAGCGTCAAGAGAAGCACTTGATCGGCTGAGAGCTCTGAGCTTTTCTGCGAGTTCTTCTAGTGAAGCGGTTTCATTCATAAGACCGGACCCACTTTTTCATCTCTCCTTCTTATCGATTGTAAGTATTACCGTCTCAGCAATGAACTCCTCTCCCTGTGCCTCCCGTGCGCTCTTTTTCTGAGCAGGCTGTATGTTTTTGCTCGATTCTGCACCGGGTTCGGGCTGCTTTCCGGACTCAGTAGGGGAAATAATGATCGTCTCCGAAAGTTGCTCTTCAGTCCCACTGGAGATGACGACGGTTTCTTCCGGAATAGTTTCCTTCTTTTCAGGTGAATGCTGGGGGCGGGTATCTCGTACAGGAAGGATGACTGTTTCAGCGAATCCCGCGCTCTCTTCCGTCTGAGGCTCAGGTTTCACTTCGTAGGCCTTGGCCGAAGATTTCCATTTATCCATCAGTTTGAGGAGTGCGGTGCGGATAGCCGCATCGTTCTCTGTTTGGGCAGTTACAGAGCATTCTTCGGTTTGTTCGATCAGAGGCGAGCTGTAATCGGGTTTGGACTCAAAGAGAAGAGA
>DATKNH010000114.1 GCA_035541455.1 Syntrophorhabdales bacterium | reverse complement strand
TCAGTGTTCAGAATCGCCGAGGAGATCGTACCACCGGGATGCGGTTTGTCAATTAATCTTTGGTATTAAATTTGAGCTTAAGCCTTGTGGCTGATGTTCTTGTCCAGACGCGCCGCGATGGCTAAAGTCCTGGGCCGGTGTGATAGAGCGGGTCGCGCATGAGTTCGTGTTAGGTGCGGACTGTTTTATCGCTTTCGGGAATTGCGTATCATTTCAGCTCGGTTTGTATTAGATTTACTCTGATCACCGTGCAGTCGTCCTGACGGTGCACGGATGTTCGCAGCTATCGTCCAGGAATCTTTTCCAACGGGTTTTACCGCAGCCTGAGAGGAGAGCCACCATATGACGTTTGTTCTCCCTACCTATGCTCCCCCGGACTTCGCTGGAACAGAATTTTCGGAGTGTCCCCTTGTAGTTTTCAAGGAGGTAGTGCAGGATGGTGTCGCGCCCGACAATTACCACGCCACATCAATATTCCCTGAATACCTGCAGATCCAGAAGGGGGAATGGCGTCTCATAGCGGAGTCTCGCATGGATTGCGTCGTGGTGATGGATGCGTATGGGATACTCTCGGTGAGAGAATTCCGTCATCTGAAGGCCGGTGAGATGGTTGCATGCGGGAGGCGGGAGAACGGCGAAGACGGGATTCTTGTGCATACTGCCGGTTTTACCTTTCCTCGCGCTGTCACCGAGAAGTTTGCGTTTCGCACCGGCATTACCAGGGAAACATCATTTTCCATCGATTACGACGAACTCTATGCATTGCTCGGATACGAACGGGAAAACGGTTTTATCCTCTGGACGCTGGGGCCCGCCACCGTGTTCGACCGGGATTCCCGTAACGCCTTCGTCAGGCTGATCGAGCGCGGCTACGTTCATGCCCTGCACGCCGGAAACGCCCTGGCGGTCCATGATCTTGAAGGAGCTTTTTTCGGAACGGCCCTGGGACAGGAAATATATTCCAAGAGAAGTGTGCCGGCGGGCCACTACAAACACCTGGACGCCATCAACAGGATCAGAGGACTGGGGTCTGTTGCGAATGCTGTGGAAGCAGGACACGTAAAGGATGGCATCATGCGTGCGGTCGAGCTTAAAGGTATCCCGTCTGTTCTTGCCGGCTCGATTCGTGACGACGGCCCGCTTCCGGAGGTGATCGGCGATGTATATCTGGCACAGGACCGTATGCGGGATCTTACGCGTCAGGCAACCACGGTCGTTGCGATGGCAACGCAGCTTCATGCGATCGCAATCGGCAACATGGTGCCATCCTACAAGGTCGAGAAAGAGAGAGTGCGTCCTGTCTATTTCTACAGCGTTGATATGTCCGAGTTCGCGGTAAGCAAGCTCGCTGACCGGGGTTCCCTTACTGCCCGTTCAATCCTTACGAACGTCCAGGATTTCGTGGTCACGCTGGAGCGAGGGCTTAAAGACCGCTTCGGATAGCCACAGGCAAATGACCCAATGCCGTGCTTTAGTATTAGAGCGTTACCGCACGACTTCTGTCCCCGCATTGCCACAGACCGCTTCCTCTATCGCCTCTAAAGAAGTAATGACGGCTCTCTCACCTCCATGGCGAATGAATTCGATAGCTGCCTCAACCTTGGGTCCCATTGAGCCTGGAGGAAAGCGCCCCTCCTTGAGGTAGCGGCTCGCAGCTTTTACAGTTAACGTGTGAACGAACTCCTGATCCTTCTCTCCATAGTGAAGAGCGACACCCTGCACGTCGGTAGCGATCAGGAAAATGTCTACGCCTGTTTCCATGGCCAGCCGGGCACTGGCGAGATCTTTATCGATCACAGCGTCTACGCCGGAGAAGGCTCGGCCTTCCCGCACCACCGGGATACCCCCGCCGCCGCAGCAGATGACGATAAAATCCGTCTCGATGAGTTTTCTAATCTCGCGTTTCTCCACGATGGTAATGGGTCTCGGCGAAGCCACAACGCGCCGGTATCCCTTCTCCGTTTTCACTGTCGGGTAGGGAAGGGCCGTGACTCGTTCCGCCGCATAAGGCGGACCGATAGGTTTTGATGGATTTTTGAAGGCAGGGTCATGTTCATCCACGACCACGTAGCTGATCAGGCTCACCAGGTTCTTCCCGGTAATGCCGGCTTTCATCAGTTCGCTGTCCAGCGTTGATTCGATCATGTAACCGATCTGGCCCTGCGTCTGGGCCACCAGAATCTCGAGGGGCATCTTGGGAGCCACGTCACAGCATTCCTCCTGAAGGAGCAGGTTGCCCACCTGAGGTCCATTGCCGTGAGTAATGATAATGCGGTAGTGTCGGGAAAGCCGCGCGATCTGCCGCATGGGGGTCCTGAGATTCTGAAACTGCTCCTCCGCAGTGCCGATTTGATCTTTTTTTATCAGCGCATTTCCGCCGAGAGCTACAAGCAGGATCTTCTTCTGGTGATCTTTATGCGGAGACAATCTTATTCCCCCGTTCCACGCTCGCTCTTTGTAATCCAGGGTTGCATCCGCCTGGCAAGAAGATCATCGAGCAGCGGCTCCCCATGGTCTCTGTACTCATAGCGAACGCGCAGGGCCGGCTTGTTGAGAGAAAGGATTCTCGTCAGGTGAATAGGCGTAGCAAAAAGGACAAGGTCACACGCCGTGTCATTGATAGTCTCTTCAAGATCGCTGATCTGGTGAGGGCTATAGCCCGTGGCAGGAAGCACCGCGCCGATATGCGGATAGAGCCGGTAGGTCTCAGCGATGGTACCTCGAGCAAAGGGCCGGGGGTCGATTATCTCGGCGGCCCCATGCTCTCTGGCGGCGATCAACCCCGCGCCATAAGCCATGCCCCCGTGAGTGAGCGTGGGACCGTCTTCAACCACCAGGACACGCTTTCCCCTTATGAGTTCAGGATGACTGACCAAGACAGGGGATTCCGCAAGAACAATTTCGGCCCTTGGTGCGTGTCGTCTGATGTTGTCCCTTACTTTCTCCACGTTTCCCCACGGGGCAGTGACTACCTTGTTGATGATAGCAATGTCAGCCATGAGCATGTTACTCTCGCCCGGGTAATAGGAGAGTTCATGACCTGGACGGTGCGGATCGAAGAGCACGATATGCACATCAGGATGGTAAAAAGGAGTATCGTTATTGCCGCCATCCCAGACGATCACATCTGCTTCTTTTTCTGCCGCCTCCAGGATCAGACCATAGTCAACACCGGCAAAGACCACAATCCCTTCATCTACCAGTGGTTCATATTCCTCCCGCTCTTCAATGGTGCAATGGTGCTTTTCAAAATCAGCAAAGGACGCGAAACGTTGCACCACTTGTGTTCGTAAATCACCATAGGGCATGGGATGACGGACCGCAACCACCTTTTTCCCGAGCCGCCTGATAATGGCGCATACCTTCCGGGTTGTCTGCGATTTTCCCGACCCGGTTCTCACGGCGCAGACAGCCACGACGGGCTTATTCGACCGGAGCATCGTGTAGGTCGCTCCCAGCAAAATGAAATCCGCACCTTCCGCCGTAACGAGAGACGCCTTGTGCATAACCTCTATGTGAGGAACGTCGCTGTAACAGAAGGAAACGAGATCGATGCTGTGCTGCCTGATGAGTTGAGAGAGTTCTTCTTCGGGGTAGATGGGGATTCCCTGAGGATAGAGTGCTCCCGATAGTTCCGGCGGATAGAGGCGCCCTTCAATGCCGGGTATCTGGGCAGCAGTGAAAGCGATAACGTTGTAACGAGGGTTATTTCTGAAATAGACATTGAAGTTATGAAAATCCCTTCCCGCAGCCCCCATGATGATCACTTTTTCGATCACGCTGTTTCTCTCATCGTTAGCCGGCAATCACCCTCCCGCTCCTTGTCTCTACCGCAGTTCTTCACCGAGAGCATAGTACCGGTCCATATCCCACACCATGGGGGACACGTCCTTGTTTCTAGTGAAATCACCAGCCTCAACAACGTAAACCGTAAAGTTGCCGGCCGGGTAAGACGTAATGACTTTGCACTCTATGCTCGCAAAGGAGCTCTTGATGATTGGCGCTTTCACCGTGGCGGCTTTCTCGATCTCTATGCCAAAGTCCTTAAACTTGTCTTTCGCCTTCTGGTGGCCGAGTTTCTTGGCAAGTTTCACCTGCTCAGTAGATGCAACATTCAGGACAAACTGGCCGGTCTCCTCAATCAGACGATGGGCCCGAATATCTTTCTGGATACTGACAACGAAGAGAGGCGGGTCCTCGGAGATGAACATTGCTCCTGCTGTCATGGCTTCGCGTTCAGTTTTCGAAGCTACTGTCAAAAGATTCACTGAACAGGGCATGATGTGACTTACTTTCATCTTCTTATTAATCATAACTACCTCCCCTTTTTATTTTTGATCTGCCAGAGTCACTTGATCTTCTTGTCCGTGAGATCGATAACCCGAATGTTACTATCATCTAAACCCTCGTAGCCGACTATCCTGAAATCAGGTTCTTTTGTCCTCTTGTCGATAGCCTCACTAATAGCTTGGTATAGGCAGGCCATGCCACACATGTGAGAAAAGCCCTCGTCGAGACAACCGTCAACGCAACTCAAAACGGTAATCGTCCACTTCTTGGAGGAGGGGCCAGTAGTATCTTCTTTTATCGTAACGCCAAAACTCCCTTTGTCCAACTCAAATTCCGTTTTGCAGACATCGCAGACCCCCTTACGCTTTATCATGGTGCTCACCCCCTCATTCGGTATTCGACCATACATCAATATAGGTTTTAGTCGGAAGTGCTGCAAGAGAAGTGAACTACCGGGGCGACATTTCAGGTCACGGTCACAGAGAACATTCAGAATGGGGATCGAATCTTCCGTTCATTCATAGCGCAACGCCTCGATGGGGTCGAGGCGGGCAGCCTTCAGCGCCGTTGGGAGGCGCTGCGAAAGCGATCACTCCTGTGGCCAGGACAATCGAGGTTGCCGAGCCGCAAGAGAACAGATCAAAACGTGAAAGCCCGATCTGCCAACTATGCCTGGTGCCTCGTCTCTCGCGAGCCAGCAAAAGGAGCACGAGTAGGACGGTAACGGCAGTGCCAATCCAGACGCTGATTAGAGCGGCAGGTCTGAGGCCGAGTATGATACTTAGCAGTTCCGTGAACAGCGTGAGCAACATGCCCCGGACGACCGAGGCTGCGAGAAACGCTCGTCGGCCGTTCAGAAGAGAATCGGCCTTCTCCGGCCTGAAGTAAAAAGCTGTGGTAATACCTAGCCAGGAGATCAAGGGCAACGCCGCTAGCATCCTAAGCTGCTCTCCCAAAAGCTTCAATGAACCGACTCCCGGCTTAAGCAAAGTAACTGCAACGATACTCCACCT
>DATKNH010000113.1 GCA_035541455.1 Syntrophorhabdales bacterium | reverse complement strand
GACGGTTATCCCGTTCATGTACCAGACGGCCACATCCCCTGATTGAGCCTGCCGCCAGAGGATATCGGGTTTGCCATCCCCGTTGGAATCACCGACGCCCTCGATCTGCCAGAGAGGAGGAATGGTAGCAACATAGACACCTCGTGTGACGGTTGTCCCATTCATGTACCAGACGGCCACATCTCCCGACTGGGTCTGCCGCCAGAGGATATCGGGTTTGCCATCCCCGTTGAAATCACCGACGCCCTCGATCTGCCACGGAGGGGGAATGGTATTGATGTAAGTAGTTCCGGTGATGGTTGTCCCATTCATGTACCAGACGGCCACATCCCCTGATTGAGCCTGCCGCGAGAGAATATCCGCCTTGCCGTCCCCGTTGAAATCACCGACGCCTCCGATCTGCCAGGGCGGAGGAATGGTAGCGACATAGACACCTTGTGTGACGGTTATCCCATTCATGTACCAGACGCCATTCGCGCCGGTGGTGGTATTGCGAATGAAAATGTTAGCGGTTGGTGATGTAGGACCATGTGACGCGGTGTAGCTCACTTCGGTGGAAAAGTCGCTCTCAGAGCCCGTGGTAGTGTAGGCTGTCGCGGCAAAATAGTACGTTGTTCCTTCATTCAGGCCGGTCACTTGTAAGGTCGTCTGGGTGCCTGCATTGATAGTGAATGTATAGTTCCTGCTGGCTGTTCCATAGTAGAGCTTGTAGCCGCCCAGATCCGCAGCATTGCATGGGTCCCACGCGAGAGTTACCTGTGCGCAGGAGCCTCTCCCGGAAAACAGAGGCGTTGACACGACAAGAACTAACAGGGCAGTAAGAAGAAACCGTAAGAAAGATACGAGACTGGACGGAGTGGCTTTGGCAGTCATTGCAGCACCCTCCTGGGCTATTCAATTGGGCCCTGCGAAGGCGAGCACAAGCAGGTGCTGCATTCGCCCGGCAACCCTGCTACCGTATCCCGCACCGTTGCGGAACTTAGGCCAGTGGCTTTGCGTCCCACCCTTTCGGATGGTTTGCCCTTTTCAGGTTCGTCCTTGTTATCGACCGGGCCTGGCAGAAGCTTGAGGGGTAGAAGTTAAACTGATTACCTCAGCTTTCAAGCGGAGAGTGTATGACAACTCCCGCGCGAACACGTGCTCTGGGTACCACGGGCTTGCCCGTGGAACCTATTTTTGGTTGTCTTTTGACAGGATACGATATATATAAAGGCAGGCTATTTCGGCTTATAGATGAGGCTTCTTTACGACGTAGGTTTGCGGAACCTGCAGGACAAATAGAGTCTCGATAAGAGTCAATGGGCTTGGGGATGGACGAACTTGTTTCAGTGATCATTCTGAATTTTAATGGCAAGGCTTGGATCGAGCGCTGCATAGACAGCGTCCTGGCCCAGGACTACGCTCATCTGCAGATTATCGTTGTTGATAACGGTTCCGTGGATGGATCACTCGCGATCGTCAAAGAGAAATATAAAGAGGTTCTTCTGGTCGAGAACGGCAGAAATGTAGGCTATTCGGCGGCTAATAATATCGGCATACGGTTCATGGAGGGCGAGTATGTCGTCATCATGAACAATGATACAGAACTGGAACGCTCATGCATAACAGCAATGAAGAGAGCAATAGACAAAGACCCTGCGTACGGTGCCGCTGCTTCCAAAATATACCTGGAGTCACCCGGCGATGTGCTCGATGCAGCAGGTATTGTGGTGTTTCGGGACGGGCTTTCGATTGGACGCGGCAGGCTGGAACGGGCAGACTTTTACAGCAGGGAAGAAGAAGTCTTCTTTGCTTCCGGGTGCTGCCTCATGGCCCGCAAGAGCATGCTGGAAGATATAAAGGTGGGAAATGAGTACTTTGACGAAGATTTTTTCATGTACGCCGATGATACCGATCTCGGATGGAGGGCACGCCTCAGAGGCTGGAAGACGATCTACACCCCGCAGGCCAAGCTTTCTCATGCTCATTCGGCGGCTGCAGGGACCTATTCGGCATTGAAAGCCTTCCATGTGGAGAGGAACAGGATATGGATCACAGTAAAATATTTTCCTTTTGATCTCCTTCTGTACAGCCAGGTCTATACACTGCAGCGCTATGTGTTCCAGGCCTACGCGGCCATGACCGGGAAGGGCGCATCCGGCGCCTTCGCAAGGGAGCACTCAAAACCAAAGCTCTTATCGGTGCTGGGAAAAGTGTACGCCGCTGCCATACAAGGACTTCCAAAAATGCTGGCCAAGAGAAAGGAGATTCAGCCGCGGCGCCTCATCTCCTCTCACGATATGCAGACTCTCATGACCCTCTACGGAATAAGCGCGAAAGAGATCGCGCTGAAGGGGTAGCGTTGCAAGTGGAGCGCACCCGGGTACCCACTTGCGGGCATTGGCTCTTCTTCATCATTCTCCTCGGCGCTGTCATGCGTGTGATCGATCTCGTGAATGCACGTGCCATAGAGATCGATGGTTTCTCCTATGCACTGATAGCAGAGCATTTCGGGAGAGGCGAGTTCGGCGAGGCGCTCAGGAATGTCTTCCCGCCGTTTTACCCGCTCGTTATTTCCATCTTTCATCTTGTTATCCCGGATGTCGAACTGGCAGGCAGGCTCGTTTCTCTCATCTGCGGTCTGCTGCTCATCTGTGGTTTTTACGTTGCAGCTAAGAAGTTTATAGGCTCAGCAAAGGCACTCTGGGGCGCTTTCTTTCTGGCCGTGCATCCCTATCTCATCCGCTACTCGGCGCAGGTGCTTTCCGAGTCTTTGGCCACGCTGCTTTTCGCGGCCACGGTCTTCTTCTTTTTCGTCGGGTATACGGATAAACGCGGAGGCAGCATTCTTTTTTCAGGATTCCTGCTCGTGCTTACTTATCTGACGAGGCCAGAGTATATCGTCTATTATGCGCCATTCGCCGCATTCCTGTTGTGGCAGCGGAGGTGGTCGCACGTGGCGCCGCTATTCGTTCCATTCGTGGTCTTGGGTGCTGCGTACATGGGCTATATGCGGCTTGCCACGGGGCTCTGGATGGTGAGCGGCAAAGTCATGCATAACCCTTTTGCATCGCTCCCTGCGGCCTTCATGAACGTGCCTTTTGTCATATTTCACTTCTTCGCTGCTCTTTTCCCCCCGTTTATATTGCTGTTCATACCCGGTTTTCGGCACGTAGACCGTCCTTACAGAAACCTGATCGTTGTGCTGGCAATATTCCATGTGCTGAGCCTTGCGTGCGTCAGCCATTCCACCCGAAGGTACTCGGTTGAATTCATACCGCTCCTCATGGTTTTCGTCGTGGAAGGGTGGTACGTGGTAAAGACATACGCGGGGCGGTTTGCACATGGAAGGGCCTTGTGGCTTTCGGCGGTCGTTCTCATCAGTTTCCTGGCGCTTTGGCAGGGAATAGAGGGTCCACACGAAGGCAGGAGTCTTTTTAAGAAAGCAGGTCTTCTCCTGCTACAGCGGGACAGGGGAGCGAATATCGCATCCCGGCTTCCGTTGCCATCTTTTTATGACAAAGGGCCATGGACAGACGTATCGTCTTCCTGCGCCCAACTTCCAGAATGCCCGTTGCTTCTGCGCTACCTTGAATCTCGAAGTGTGAAATACTTTGTGCTCGATGACAACATGGTACATGAGTGTTCGTGGCTCGAGGCGTGCCTGGCTGGTCTTCCTCTGATTGAGGAGTTTTCAAACAGGGAAGGTTTCGTAAGGATCTACCGTGTGCCGCCCGCCGCTTCAGGGCAGCAGTGAGTGAGCCCGCCGCACTGCGTCAGGAACGATAGTATTCTTGACACTAGCCTATCCCGATAACTATGTTGTAGACATAATTTCCATGTCAGGCCACGATGTCGAGGAGATAATCTATGATGGCTGATACCCTCATCGTCCGTTGCCCTAAATGCGGCACCAGAAACCGGGTTCCTGCGAATCGTTGGGGCGGGCCCGCAATCTGTGGCAAGTGCAAAAACTCCCTGGATCTTTCGAGCCTTTATCCTGATCGTCCGCTCGAAATCTCGGACAGCATGTTCAGGCGAGAGGTGCTGGGCTTCCGGGGGCCTGTGCTGCTCGAATTCTATTCCCCCGGGTGAGGACATTGCCAGAGACTGGCGCCGGTTCTGGATGAGCTGGCTTTAACCTATGCAGGAAGGGTGAAGTTCGCGCAGATGAACGTTGATGTGCAACACGCCACTGCGTCTCAGTTCGGGATACATGGCGTACCCACGCTTTATTTTTACAAAAACGGAAGCCTCGTGGAGAGCGCTCAAGGCGCGCTTCCCAAGCCGGAGATTGAACGACGCTTGCAAACGTTGCTGCGGTGAAAAGGAAAGATTACAGGCTAGTACGGTGCGGAGAAAAAAATGGGGAAATACTGCGGGGAGTGTTGCGCGGCCAGGCGCTCTTTCCGGGTTCTGGAAAGGCGCAGTGTCGGAAAGTCTTATTTTTCGGCAATGGCGTATGTCGTCGAAGCGAAGACGAATGAGTTCGGCTTGTCGTGCAACAGGTAATCGAGAGGTTTCAGAAACAGGCCTATAGTGTGAATGATGAGTGCCATCGGCAGGCTTACGATAGCCGGCAGATATGCCCTCACGAATTCTATACTCAGATGGACAGCGGTGTAGATAGGGCCGACGCATGTGCCGGAACTTGTCACGTTGAAGTGATTCCTTTCATACAGTAGTCGATGTCCGGTCAGGGTCAGGTTCTGGTAATGATGGGGATAGCCGTGATACGCCTGCATAAATGGCACGACTGAGAAAACCTTCCCTCCTTTTTTCAAGACCCTGTGAAATTCCCTGACTGCTTGCTCCGGCTGAGCCAGATGCTCTATAACGGCCTCGCAGAAGATCGCATCCACGCACTCATCTTTATACGGGAGAACATGGGCGTCTGCTACGATGTCGACCTGAGGAAATGGCCCGATGTTGAGGTTGGTGAAGCTTGGGTGCTCTCTTTTCGGACCCCCGCCAATAGAGAGAACTAGCGACTCCTCGTTGTCCAAAGGGTCAAATATCTCGTGAAACCTCGACATTGCGGCCTTGGACCTGAAGTCCCTGCTCAAATACTCTTTCACACTATCGACAGCACCACCCTTCCGGTTCTCGGGTGCGTACTCCCTGGTCATTTGCGGCGAAGACTTTGAATACTCTTCTGCCCAGGTTGCATCGATGAGGAGGATGGGCACTATGCGCTCACCTTCTCCGATGACCGGGTACGTTTCTCCACCGTCGGCCGTGCGCAGAGAGATCGGATCGTGGCTCAGTTCCAGGCTCTTTCTGGTTTTTGGACTGACCAGGAGCCCGCTTTGAATCTGCCGGGTGATTTTCATGAAGTGCGCGCTCTCTTCCGGTGCCTCGATTCCTGGGGCTCGCGTCGCCCCCTCCGCCGGCAAAGCCGTCGGAGCCTTCCCCTCTCGCTCGCCGTGCTCGCTAGTAGATTTCCGCGGCACGCGTTGCGCTCAGAGTGCCATGGGCTTGTCCGTGGAAATCTATGTCATTGAGGAATGGGTCAGCCATCTCTGGAAAAGGCGATAGGCCAGGAAATATCGGCGTCGTATCTGTTGTGACACTTTAGAATTACGATAACTCACATTTGCCGGATGCCGGCGGTACTTGATCGTTTTCTCACGAACGAATTCAACCGTTCCGAAGCACTCTGCGATGAGACCCAGCCACCAATCATGCATAGGTATGCCTTTAGGAAAGGGTAGGGCAATCGAGAGAAGCTCGCTGGAGAAAGCCATGCTGCAGCCCATGTAGGTGTTGTCGTAGAGATTTTTGAGAATGCCTTTGCGAGACCCGATCGTGTCGAAGATGGATTCCTTTATGATTGCTCCCGTATCGTCGATTATGAAACCGTCGAGTACCAGGGTGTATATGAGCGAACGTTTATGCTCGAAGTGACGGCGGATCACGGCGAGCTTGTTTTCGAGCCAGATGTCATCCTGGTCCGACAGGACGATCACGTCCCCTGTTGCTTGTTGTAAAGCGTTTTCAAAGTTGTAGATGGGATTGTAGAACGTGTTGTTCTTGATGAGCTTGATACGGCTGTCTTGAAGGTTTTCGATGATTGACAGGGTCGAATCGGTTGAGGAATCATCCGATATGATGAACTCGTCGCCAGCCTGCAACTGTCCGATGATCGATGCTAGTTGTTGGGTGAGATATTTTTCTCCGTTATAGGTTGCCATACAGACGCTTATCCGCATGTCCGTTTCATCCTCTTCTCCATTTTACCCCGATGAAATCTTTGACCGCATTCGCCAATAGAGTATTTTTGAGACTTTGTAAAAGGGGTAGAGCAGCAGGATCAGGGCAACATTCAATCTTCCCTTAGTCTGGAAGATGAGATCAACGGCCAATTTTTGGTAGAGTGTCCTGGAATGAGAGGAGATGCCCCTGTCATCGCATCGCGCGATCACGTGGCCAACCTTTTTCCAGCGGTGGTCCGCCACCAGATTGAAAAAGATGTAATCAGAGATAGTCACGCCTCTGAAAACCAGATAGTTCCCCGCCTCGTCGTGAAGCGATTTTCGGTACAAAAGCGATTGGTGAATAATGCGCATGCTCTGGCGATCGCACTGGATCAACCGACTCCGAGTACCGTGGAACCAGGTATCGCTGTACAACAGATCGACGTCGTCAGACATAAGCTGAGCCGTCTTTGCAAGAGTCTCCTCATCAAAAAATTCGTCCCCTGCATTGATGAAAATAAGCCATGTACCTCGCGCGAGATGGATCCCTCTATTCATTGCATCGTAGACGCCTTTATCGGCTTTGCTTGTCCAGTAGTCGAGTTGTTGATCATAAGCGCGCAGAATGCTGAGCGTCCCGTCAGTGGACGCGCCGTCTAGAATAAGATACTCCTTATTCCCATAGGTCTGTCGCAGAACACTGGTGATCGTCCGTTCAAGAGATGCCTCCCCGTTGCGAACCACGGTTATCACGGTCACAAGCGGTGGCGCGGATGAGGTTTCCGGGAGGTGCCCCGCGCATCTCAACCCTCCCTCTCTTTTTTCAGAGACCTGCTGGACCATGGTATCCTTCGCTTTGAAGCACAATCACAGGGATCGGTGCATCCCCCCGCGGCACATCGCCGGTGTGTGGTTACTGGTGGCTCAACTCCCAGTCAAGATACTTGGCCTCATCCCTGATGAGGATATCGATGAACTGTTCAAAACCAATGTCGTAACGCCATCCCAGTTTTTCGCGCGCCCTTGAATTGTCGCCGTAGATGATATCCAGTTCGACCGGCCTGTAGAGGCCCGCATCAATCCGGATGTATTTGTCCGGCTCCAGGTTCAGGTGGGTAAAGACTGCGGTCGCGAACTCTTCCAGACTGTGGGGCTGACCGGAGCAGATTATGTAATCCTCAGGAGCCTCCTGCTGGAGCATCATCCACATGGCCCGTATATACTCGGGTGTGTATCCCCAGTCCCTGCATACACTCAGGTTGCCGAGGGTGATATGGTCGGCCATTCCCCGGCTGATCAAGACGCCGGTGCTGAGGATCTTCTTTGTGACAAAATTCTTCTCTCTCAGCGCTGATTCGTGATTGAAGAGGATGCCGCACACGGCGAAGAGGCCGAAAGCTTCCCGGTAGTTGACAGTCACCCAATGCGCGGTTGCTTTTGATATGCCATACGGACTTACGGGATGAAACCTGAACTCTTCGTGTATTGGAAGGTCTTCCTTCGGGACCTTGCCGAACATCTCACTGCTTGAAGCCTGATAGAAGCGGGCCTTTGAATGGAGGATTCTCATGGCCTCGAGCAAGTTTGCCGTACTGGTGATGTTGAATCCCAGGGTGCCGATAGGTTGGCCAAAGGAGAGACCTACCGAGCTTTGTGCCGCGAGATTGTAGATTTCGTCCGGCTCATACCTCTCGATCAGCCGTATGATGTTCGAGAGATCGAGAAGGTTCGTCTCCACGATTTCAACGAGACTTTCTATAGACAGGTACGCCAGGTTCTTCAGGTTTCCATGCGCAGTATTCCTGGTGAGCCCGATAACGGTATAGCCTTTATCGAGGAGGAACTGTGCCAGGTACGCGCCATCCTGTCCTGTAACGCCTGTTATAAGTGCTCTCTTCATCTTGTTCCCCCCTGTTCCCCGGCCCTCGCTTACTCTGTTGCTCTGCTGTTGACGCCTATGTGCCCACTCTGTAACAGCAGTTCTTCCTCGTCACGTAATGTTTGCCCTGCCACCTTGCGATACACGGCCCGGTACGCCCGCGCTGTCCTGTCCCATGAGAAGAGCTTTATTCTTTCCGAGCCTCTTTTCGCGAGGTCCGCCCTGAGCGCCGCATCTGCGTGCATACGTTCAAGGGCCGAGGCAATAGACTCCACAGAGTTGGGGTCGAAGAAGAGGGCGGCATCTCCTGCGTACTCAGGAATGGAAGTGACGCTCGAGGTGGCGACAGGCACGCCTTCCCTGAAGGCCTCCAGAATGGGAAAGCCGCCTCCCTCGAAAAGGCTCGGAAAGACCATGAAGCTGGCCAGCCGGTAGAGAGCCCTTAATTCAACGGAAGATACGAAGCCGGGAAAGGATACGCGATCAGCGAGCCCCAACTGGTCGAGGTGGGCTCGTATATCCGACCAGTAGAAATTCTTGCTCCCGGTGCACACAAGCTTCAGATCAAAACCTTTTTCCTTCTTCAACAGGGCAAAGGCATCAAGAAGACGCTTATGGTTCTTGTGGGCCCACGTTTGGGCCGGATAGAGGGCAAACGGAGCATCCAGTCGGAACTTCTTTTTTGTCTCGGAAAGTATATCCTGAGTGACCGGTTCATAGTGTTCTGTGGGCGATCCCCAGAGGATTGCGTACATCTTTTTCTCTTCGAGGCCGTACCTTTGCCTGATGTCTTCCTTGATCCACACGGATTCGGTGACAACCGCTTCTGAGTATGCACATCCGGCCCGCCAGATGAGCTCTCGCAACGCAAACTCCTGCTTGGTAAAAAACTTGGGAAAATGTAAGTGCTGCACATCGTGCGGATTGTATATCGTCCTCATTTTGGTATGTACGAAGTCCTGGTAGGGGAAATGGAGAAGATCACCCCCCAAAGATTCGTGAAAACCCGTTGATTTCGGAACCTGACCTGACAGTATGGGTCTCTGCGCCAGTTTCTGGAGGTTCCTGTAGATCCGTTCCAGGGGCTGACGCAGATCCCCGAGCATGCGCTTCACGTGTTCAGGACTGTAGAAGGGGGGTGGGGGTGCGGTAACGAGATGCTGATTGCGGCCGATGATGGGACGCAGCCAGTCGCTGTCCCGTGACGGACCTATCACGATGTACTCTTCCGAGCCTTCTTCAAGCTGGCCGAGGGCGCGGATGAGGCTCGCCGTAAACTGTTGTACTCCGCCCCTGCTCCCGTCACCGGGCATCTGGGCATCTATCAGAATGCGCAAAGGTTTCTGATTCATGCTAACTGCCGAGAGCTACCCTGTATGCCTTGATGGTTTCTTCCACACATTTCTCCCAGCTGAATAGAGCCGCTCTTTCGCGTGAACGCTCGGACATACGGGCCCGAAGTGCTGCGTCCTGGAACATGTTGAGCATTGCCTGACAGAGTGCGTCTTCGTCGGTGGGCGAAACCATCACTCCTGCGTCGCCGACCACTTCCGGCAGAGAGGAGGTGTTAGAAGTGATCACGGGCGTGCCGCACTTCATCGCCTCCAGAGGCGGCAACCCGAAGCCCTCATAGAAAGAAGGATAGATAAACGCGAGTGCACCGCTATAAAGCGGGGCGAGGTCTTCGAGGTCCACATACCCGGTAAGGATGATACGTTTTTTCAAGGCCGGATACCGGTCCAATTCCTCAAAAACCTTTCCGTAATCCCAACCCTTTGTTCCTACCAGCACCAGCAGCAGTTCGTCAATCTTTGCCTCCAGCACTGTTCTGGCAAAACACCTGATCACGGTATGAATATTTTTCCGTGGTTCCAGTGTGCTGAGGGTGAGCATATACGGCGCATCCGGGATAGCGTATTTGGCCCGGACGGATGCGAGCCTTGCCGCATCTGTACACGGATAGAAGTCCTCTGACGCTCCAAGGTACGTCACGAAGGCCCGGGATGGATCAAAACCTTTCAGGTAGTTGCAGAGGTCATTCTTGGTAGATTGAGAGATACAAAGAGCCCAGCCATCGTGGCTGATGTCGTTGAATGCCCTCACAAGCATGGCGTCTGTCTTTGTCTTGAAGAACTGGGGGAAAAGGATAGGGATCAGGTCGTACACGGTGAGGAACCTCTTGATATGAGTCAAGCGCTTCACCCGGTAATCGAAGGGATAAAAAGTAGAGTGGTAAACCTCTGCTCTCCGAAGACTTTTCTGATCGACCACCAGGATCGAGCCAAGAAATTTGGAAGACACACGCGTGAGCGAGGACCCCATGTATCGCAAGAGAAAACCCGGCAATCCGGGCTGTGTCTCACGGCCCTTCCTATCGAACTTTCGCCAAAGGTCGTGAACGTTTTTCCAGGTGCGGGATGGTGAGAAGTGAACACCTCTGAATCGCGGCTCGGAGGCCATGTACTCGATCGTATCGATCTGATTCCGGCTGGCATAGAAGATTAGCTCGCATTCAACAGGATGTGCAAGAAGCTCAAGGGCCACGCTCTCGGTAACCCTGAAGACTCCGGTTCTTGACCTCGGATCATGGTGACCTGCACCCAGAACTGCCGCATCATAAAGTACCCGGATCATCGTGTCATGTTTACTGCGGGTTGTTGCTGTGAGAAGGATAAGAGCAGCAACGGTGTGCCATTTTCAACAACAGGGAGCGAAAAGAGTTAACGCGCGAGGCGGACGTAGGTTTTGCAGTTCCAGAACCGATGCTGTAAAATAGATTGATTGATAGCCGTTGGATTCCAGAATAGTAAGCATTACGGACTACTCTCAATCGCCTCTGGTCTCAGGAGGCTTGTCGTAACATCTCGGAGACGATCTGAATGGTAAAACAAAGATCGGACATCATCAAAATAAGTGTTCTTCTCATTTCTTCGGTTTTGATAGCACTGCTGCTTTTGGAAGTTGCCTTGAGAGCGGTCGGTTACAGCTACTCCCCTCTGAGAATAGTGGCAAACTCTAATGATGCGAGGTTCAAACATTCATATCAGGACAGGCATTTTGTCTATGACCCTGATCTTATATGGCGACCTAAAAAGAGTCGGGTATTTAATGCTCAAGGATACCTGGGCAAAGAACTTTCGGTAAATAAGAGCGGTAATGAATACCGCATCTTTGCCATAGGGGACTCGAATACGCTGGGCTGGTATGGACAGGATAGTTGGGCCTTGTATCTACAGGAATTAGTAACAAACCGGGATAAGGCAGTCTACGTCATCAATGCAGGCGTTTACGGATACACGTCATACCAGGGAGAGAAGAGGTTTGAAGAAACACTTGCCCTGAAACCGGACATGGTGTTGATATGCTTTGGGGCAAACGATCAACATATGGTGGCGGTTTCCGATGCTGATTTCAACAGGACAGTGCTCTCTACCTATAAACGGCTTCTCTACAAGTTTAAAGTCGGTCAGGTTCTCATAGCATTTTTAGAAACGTTCGTTGAAAAAAGAGAATCAACGAAAGATCAACTTGTTCACAGGGTCAGTATCGAAGAGTACAAAAAGAACTTGATTAGAATAATAGAAGTTTCGAAAAAGAACAACATAACGTGTGTTCTTCTCACCCGTCCCGTTCTGGGCGAATCTGCTGATAAACTGTCGTGGAAGCATTATGCTCCCGATTACCGTGAGGCTACGATCGCAGTCGCCGGCGACTATAATGTTCCGGTTATTGATCTTTATTCCTATTTTAAGGACCAGGATCAATATTTTATGGACGACGGCCATTTTAATGAGAAGGGGCACAGGCTTGCTGCAAAGGTTATCTACGATCAAATACAGCCATTGTTGACGGGTTCCGGGTCCAAATAGAAAATGCAAGACTGATCGTGGATAGAATAGAGGCAACGTATTATGGTGAGAATCTCCTTCCATAGCCCCATCGGCCGACTCACATACAGACTATTCGCGGCATGGTATGTGATCAAAAAGGAAGGTCTCTGGCAAGTGTCGGGAAAGGCCCTCAGGAAGCTCATCTGTGCAATGCATCTTGACAAGAGCTCTCCGATCCCTCGGAAAATGGCGATGCCTAAAACCGGGCGGTACACGATAAAGGTGCTCTTGCCGCACAGCCCTGTAATCAAAATGGGGAAGGACGAACTGCAGGAACTTCTCTCATCCAGAAAGCAACGTGTTCTGGATGCACTTCGAAAAAGGAAAACGCACCGGCTATGACTCCGACCGTCAGCGTGATCATTGTCAATTATAACGGCTTGCAGTACCTGGATGAATGCTTTTCCTCGCTCTTCGCAATGGATACGCGGGAAGCAAAGGTAGAGCTGATCATGATCGACAATGGTTCTTCGGATAATTCCGTAGCTTTTGTCAAAGAGCGATTCCCCGCGGTCAATGTCATCGAGCACGGTGAGAACCATTTTGGCAAGGCTGTCAATCTCGGCATAGAAAAATCCACAGGCAGTTACCTCGTCCTTCTCAACAATGATACTGCGGTTGACCGGAATTGGCTCAACGGACTGATCCGAATGTTCGACCAGGACGCGCACATCGGAGCCGTGCAGAGCAAAGTCATGTTTGCGGATCGTAAGACCATAAATAGCACAGGTGTCCGGGAGGTAGAGGATTTCTATTTCAGTGACATAGGGTTCGAAGAAGCGGACGCGGGGCAGTACGAGAAGCCGACTGAACGGGATTACTTTACGGGTGGGTCAGTCATGATAAGCAGGGCCTGCCTCGACGACGTCGGCTACCTGGACGAAGATTACATCATGTTTTTTGAGGACGTTGACTACAGCATCAGATGCAGGGACAAAGGATGGAAAATCTTCTACTCCCCTTCCAGTGTTGTCTACCACCGCTATCACGGGTCATGCCCCACCGAATTTGGTTCCTTCTTTTGCAGCAGGAACAGGCTTATCTGTCTCGCCAAACACTTTCCTGCAAGGCTTCCAGGGAGTGTCAGGACTTCCCACTTTTACCTGCTGGGGCAACTTGATCTCCTCTATGATGCTCTGCTGCAGGCAGCAAAGAAACTGGTTGAATGCCATGACGGGCCGGTCGTGAGGGACACATTTCTTTCGCTCATGAACAAACTTGTGGTCATATTCGGCGACGTGCGGGCATACAATTTCCTGTCCCGGCTGGAAACCTTAATGGGGTTACGGAAAATAAAAATTGCCTTTTACGATGATCAATCCCATTATCCGGGAGGGCGGCAACGGTATGCGGCAACAATCGCAGAAACCCTCCAAGATACCTATGATGTGACCTATATCGCGAACAAAGAGTTTACTCCCGGGAGATACAAGCAGTGGTTTGGCATTGACCTATCCGGATGCACGGTGAAAACCCTTGCACAGCCCGTCCCTCATGAAGCCCGGCAAACGGGGCGATGTGACGATGCTGCAGCCGCCGGAGGGCGGGAGAATGCCCTTCGCATGGTGAGCGAGGAAAGCCTTAACTATGACGTGTTTGTCAACGCCAGTGCGCATACGGACGTGGCGCCGCTTTCTCCTCTATCAATTGCCGTGTACCCTCGTTTCGGCCGAAAGGGGGACGAACCTTCGCTGGTGCAGGAGTATGACTACGTGGTGGCCCATAGCTCGCACGCGTGCTCCTGGATAGAAAAAATGTGGGGTCCAGACCCGGTGGCGAGTCTCATCTACCCGCCGGTTGACATGCACAACGGCCGAAGCACAGTGAGAGGAAAAAAGAATATCATCCTCTCCATCGCCCGATTTGAACCTGGCGGCGCACACAAGCAGGTCGAGATGATCCAGGCATTCGCAGGGCTCGCCGCAACCCTCCATGAGCTGCGCGCCGAATGGTCAATGGTGCTGGCAGGGCTCGCCGGTGTGTCAAATTCCTATTTTGAAAAGGTGCAAGAGACTGTCGAACGTTTGCATCTGAAGAACGTGCAATTGAAGCCCGATCTCCGACGTGAAGAGATCGCTGAACTCTACGCGGACGCTATGATCTTCTGGCATGCAGGTGGTCTGGACGCCACGGAACCGGAACTCATGGAGCATTCAGGCACGGCGACGGTGGAAGCAATGCAGAATTACTGTGTACCCATAGTTTATGATGGCGGTGGTCTGAAAGATATCGTTGAGCAAGGCGTGAGCGGTTATCGGTTCAGCACTATAGAAGAATTGCTGGCGCGCACTATGGCAGTGGTCAGCGACGGTGCGCTGAAAGAGAAACTTGCTGTGGGAGCCTTTGCCAGGAGTCACAACTTCAGCATCGAGGTATTCAGGAAGAACGTTCGCGGGTTCTTTTTGGTGATAGAAAGCGAACTGGCCGGGGTCGATGCGTTGCGAAGTGCCGCCTTGTCCGGACCGGCGGCGTCGTAGCCGCACGGTTCAACGGAAAAATCATGCGCTTTACAGCTTCAGCTGAAAATTCGGCGGATCGGTGCGCAGGTTCACGTTATAGTAGGGGTCACTCTTCGTCTCGAAGCCCCACAACTCCTTGAAGAGGTTGTGGTCGTGCCAGTTCGTCATTGCACGCCCGGTCTTGGCTTCGTAGTGAAATAGTTCGGCCTGTGCCGCGAACACGATCCTGAGGCCCGCCTCGTGAACCCTCAAGCAATAATCGATGTCATTGTAGTTGATCGCAAGAGCGCAATTGAAACCCTCCAGCTTTTCGAACACATCTTTACGGGTCATCAGGCAGGCGCCCGTGACGGCGAGGTAATTCCGGTTCGTGACAGAACTGAAAAAATAACCAAGGGATGAACCCGACGTGCCGCGGAGCACGTGCTCCGGTATGCCTCTATGTGTCAGCACCACCCCGACGTGCTGTATTGTCCTGTCCCCAAAGTAGAGTTTCGCACCGACTACACCTACGTTCGGGCGCTCGAAGATCTGGAGCATGACCTCAAGCCAATCTGGGGAGATTACCTCTACGTCGTCGTTCAGGAAGAGAAAGTATTCACCCCGGGCATGACGGGCCCCCAGGTTCATTTTTGCGGCGATATTCACCGGGCCCTCATAATGCACGAACCTGCAGTCATTCCGTTCTATTGCCCTGAGGGTGTGTTCGGCAAGGTCATTATTGTCGACAACCACTATCTCGTAATTGCTGTACGTCGTTTTGGTGGATATGCTGTTTACGCAGTTGGAGAGCATGTCGGTCTCACCGGTCGGGAGCTTTGCGCTCTTTCCTGCGGATGGAATTACAATCGATACTAACGGGTGACCGGTGACATCGTATCTTGTCTCGAAGCAGCCGGGATAGCCCGCTGAGAGCACCGCCCCGGACCGTTTGAGGCGCTTCAGGCGATCTCTCAAGGCCTTGGCCGCGAGGTCATCTCCGTTGTGGCGCGCCTCTTCCGAACAGTCTGCCGCACCCGGCGCACTGGCACTCCGGTGGTAGAGAATGTCGGCCACGTGACCGATCTTCTGGGTCTTTTCAATGAAGCGCAGCATGAAGTCATATTCCCATGCGCTTGCATACTCTGGGCGGAACCCGCCTGCGCGTCTTGCAAGATCAGTACGATAACAGGCAAGGCGGCCCGTATACATGAAAGCTTCAGCGTACTCAGGCGACCAGTCGGGCTTGAAAAAAGGTTCGAACAAGCCCCCGTCTGTACGGATCCTGTCTTCGTCGCTGTAAATCATGTCCGTAGCGGGGCTACAGTTGAGGTAACGGGCGAACTGAAATAGTGCGTCCGGTGAAATCTCGTCATTGTTCCCCATGAGACAGATAAATTCACCTTCTGCGATCGAGAGGGCGTTGTCAAGAGGGGCGGACGGCAGTGCTCCTTGCGAGGGCCATACGATGCTTTTGACGCGGCTGTCCCGAGCCTGGTAGGATTCAAAGAGCGCCTGTATCCGCATCTCAACAGGAATATCATGCACGACAAGGAGTTCCCAATAGGGATAGGCTTGAGCAAGAACAGACTCGACAGCATGCGTAAGAGCGTGCTCTTCCGTGTTGCAGGACCGCATCAGCAGGGAGAAAGTGGGCTTATACGGTAGTTGGACAGACTGTTGGTGCATTTTCGAGAGTTCTTCGGGCCCTTTCACGTGCCGACGGACCCAAAGCGCATAACAGTGCCGCTGAGTGCCGGCGACGGCTGCAATGCGAGCGACAATATGGGCGCGCAACGCCCCGAATCCGCCTGCCTTGAGTGCGGACGCAGCTCCGAGGAAGGCTCCGCATAATGCACTCACGGAAAGATTTTTCCAAAAGTATTTCCACGACGTTCGGGGGGGAACCTCAACCTCTGACATTTTCTGCGCGGGTAAACTTTGTAGCCCCCGCAAGGCTGTTGCTGTTATTAGTGAAATTATTTTCCTGCGAAGTGAAGATAGGCTTCCGGCTCCACCTGCTCGAACACCTCGAGCAGGTTTCGATAGCGCGATTCGGATTTTTTCGGATTAAAGTCAGGCAACGGGTCAGTGAGCCCAAGCACTCTCCTGATTGATCTTCTTCGTGTTGATGTTATGGTAAAGACTCTTTCCACCAGAAACCAAGCGAAGATTCTTGTAGTATAGGAGATCCGCTCCCATGTCGACAGACGCCTCCAAAGCTCTTTCATCTGAGCTTTTGTCACCGTCCCAAGACCGAAGTAATTCTGACAGAGGTGGAGCACCTGGAGCACGCGATAACGCCGGTAATTCACTCTCAAGTTGAATTCGGATTTGTACCGTGACCTGATGGTCTCCATGGCAAGAAGCCAGGAACTGTTCATGTTGCTGCCAGGCAGCATAATGGAACCAAGCCGGTCTGCTAGCTCAGGTTCGGGAATATTCTTGAGGAATTCGACGCCTTCTTCCTCCCGCTGATTAAAATAGAAAAAGCCGAAGGATTTTGGACTGATCCCTATGGTGACCAATGGGAGAGGAGAGATGAGAATCCGCCCTGCTTTGAGAAATGCCACGTTGGTAGCATAGTAATCAGGATAGGGTGATTGAAAGAATTTCACACTTCCAATGTTGCTGATGAGCTTCCGGCTCATAATCGAGTACTGCATATTATAGTCAAAGGATACGTGAAAATTCATTGATCGTTTGACCAGTTTGACCGCAGTTTTCTTGTCGAGGAAAAAGGGCTTCTCCCCTTTTTTAAAGAATTCGGCACACCCCGCAACGCTCAAGAAGCCATCCGGAAATGCGGGGAGGACCCCCGGATAGGCATACAAAAGTGCCCGTGTATAAATCAGTTCTGGTGAATCGTGGGCCTCGATTAACCCGGATACAATTCTGAAAAAGCCCTTCATCAGCCCGTCATCATCCCCGAGCATGATAATATAATCACCCGAACTCTTCCCGAGAGCGTGGTTCCAGTTATCCGTGACCGGCACAAAAGTTTCTGTTCGAAAATACTTCACCCGAGTGTCATTAAGGGATTCGACGTATGCTGCAATGTTCTCTTCGGAGTAATTATCTGAAATGATAATTTCCCAGTTATCATAGTCTTGCCGAATAACTGTCTCGACAGCGTACTTCAATAGGTTTAGCCGGTTTCTCGTCGGGAGGAGTACTGAAAACTTGATTTTATCCATACACCCTTCAGTGCGCTGATTTTTGAAATATCAACGTGTAGGCGCTTCCAAGCCCTTCCCTGCGCTCAATGGGCCCCGCTATCTGGCTGATTAGCAATCCCATCTTCCTCATATAGTGCTTTACGACCGGATGATCGGCCATGTTAGCAAAGGAAAACTCCCATCCAAAACGGTTCCAGCCAATGCTGCCCTCGTCTGTGGTAGTGCTCAGGACTGTTTCGAGTCCTACGGATTGCATCTCCTTCATAAGAAGACTTCGCGGAATAAGTTCCAGGTGTCGTGGTGCATCCACGTGAGTCCACCGGCGGCCCAGAAGAGAAAACTGCAGAGCATCAGGGTTAGGTGCCGCAATGACAGCGATTCCCCCGGGGAGGAGCGCATTTGCAATGGCCCTCAATCCTGTCCAGGGGGACGGCAAATGTTCGATCACGTGCCAGAGCGCAATTACGTTGCAGGGGGACAGCTGCTGGAGTGCAAAGGTTACGTCACCCTCGCATCGAGAACGTATGCCGAGGGTCTCGTCAATAAACTTACAGCAATCTTCGTCCATTTCGATAGCTTCCACTTGAAAACCTTCCTGCTGTGCGCAGTAAAGAAACGCACCGTACGCCGGGCCGATCTCGAGGAGTCGCCCTCTGTCCACGAACCGCTTTATAAGATCTATCTTGTACTTTTCAAGCCCTGCTCCATAGCGGAGCTGTTCCATTGTCGGGCGGCCGCAGTAGTACGAAGCGGGGTAGTACCTGCCGAGGTCAGCAGGGATAGGTGACAGAAAAAGTACGCCGCACGATGCACACCGATAATAAAGGAACTCTTCCTTTGAAATCCTGCGGTTACGGTCCGTAGCTGTGAAGCTTACGTGCGAAAGCCTTCCACAGCACGGGCAGTTCGCCGTAGAGTGTTCCCTAGACGACATATGTTTCGAGGGGGTTGGCCTTGTTTGACCAGGCGTGCCTCGCTAGCTGCCACTTCCTCTCGAGGTCCGCAGCCATGTACGCGTTCGTCTGGTTATCTGCTACAAGAAGATTTCCCTGGTCACCATGCCAGAAAGTAAAACTGCGGTACCACTCTTCCTTTTTATAAGCTTTTCCGTCTCTGCCGACCACGAGAGCCTCCAAGCCCATCTCAAGTATTTGACGGGTGAGATTATCCTTTCCGCTTTCAAAGTGATAGGCATCCATCTTGGTGTGGACAGGTTTAATCTTCACCTTGCGCATGAGCCTGCCCTCTATCATAAAAGCGTTTGTACGGATATGGTGATTCGGGAATGGGTAAAAGTCGCGTTTAAGCTTTCTCATGCGCATGGGAATAGTAAATGTGGAAAGAACTCTGCGGTAAAATGGTGTGGTTAGCACGAGTTCATAAAAATTGGCCAGATCACTATACATGCTCTGGTATGAACCGGTTGCACCAACTATGCCAACGTCTTCCCCGGTAATTATCGAATGCATCTTTTTGAGCCAATCCGGGTCCAAAAGGATGCTGAAGGAATTGAGAAAACAAAAATAGTTGTTCTCGTACGTCGAAGCGGTAAACAGGTAGGGCATCACATCGAATCCATTGTCGGGCACGAAGAGCTTTTGATGGGGATACCGATCAAGTAGGTCACTGGTAGCAGCGGGCACATCCTCGTTGTGAAAACCCTTCAGGATGAACAGAAGATCATGTCCGACGCCGCCGTGGTTTCTGCCGTACGACTCCAGAAATCTCTGCAGCGGCTCGATGCTGTTTTTGGCCCTCACAAGGTGTGCTACACAAACGTCCTGCATGACTATAATTGCCTAACAAGCATTGACGATGGTCACTTTTCCGTTCTCGCTGCAACCATAGTGAGCTTAGCCGGCAGGCCTACGCCTTACCTCCGACTGACTATAATTCACCCGTGAGCTGACGGTTGTGTCCTGCCTGAGACCTGCGCTCGCATCCGCTTGGGGGCCTGCGGACGACACACCCTTGGCCTCTTCGTTCATTCTTTTCAGGTGATTCACTATGTGACTTACTTCATAATCAGAGTACCTGCCCAGAACGCGGGCGTAATGGTCTATGCGTGTTCCCGTGGGATTGGTTCTCAGCAAATCTATTTTCAAAAAGGGCATTTTGCGGTGGATGACCAGCTTGCTCCAATAAACGTACGTGGTATTGACGAATTTCCGCGAGGGGGGAGCCATATTTTTCCAACGGGGGATGATGCCGGACAGAGGCGCAACGATGAACAGCCAGAGGCACTTCTTGAAGCTCCATGGTTTCCTCATCGACCACAGATGTCTTGGGAATGAAGGAGTATAGCTTATGAGGACTGCGGGCTTGAACCCCTGCTTGACCAGGGTATCAGTCAATCCGATTTCATATTTCTCAATAATCTCTTTTTTTGATTGTTCAGGAATTATGGATCTCCAGAACGACTTAAATGCGTCCGTAGCCATCAGATTTTTCCTGAAAACCAAGAAGTAACTTTGCAGATGAAACGCTATATCCGCGTCCGCTGTAATCCCCCAGAAATCACACGCTCGTTTCGCCATTTTATCAAAAATTTTGTCTAGCGGGTAAAGAGGACCGTACACGCTATCATTGCAGAGAATCAGTTCGTCGTACGACGCGATATCAGTCACTGATTCAAGGCCGACCTGCCAGCTCATGAAGTCATACCCGATATTCTCTCTCGTGATTACCAAACCACAGACCCGCTCCAGGACTTTGATGTCATGGGCGCCCAGACGTGACGTGCTCACGAATATGATATGTTGAGTCACCTTGCGGAGGCCTTCGAGGTACCTAAGGACGTACTGGTCAACCATGTTGTCACGATCGTAGTGGGCAAAAACGCAGATTCTATTCATTTGACACGTTCGATGCTGTCGGTGCCAAGGGCAATCATCTGTCCGATGGCAACTGAGACTTTCTTTGGAACACGGAGGCCAACCTGCGAAGGGGCTCGGTGAGTCTCCATGTCTTGGAGTTTATGACTTCGTAATAGGCGTGGTCGAGGTTCTGAAAAATAAGCTCGGTCTTAACGATCTGCTCAAGAAGACTTCTTATGTTATCGGTATACAGCTGCTGATGGTTACGAAAGAGCTGGACCCGCATGTCGAGTATTCTATCTTCGGTCATTAACGTGGTTCGGGATACGTTCCTGACCCTGTAAAAGAAGAGCACCTCGGGTATTTGGAGAACTCTTCTCTTTAGTTCTATGATGGATAGCCATAAATCCCAGTCCTCGAAACCGTAGCGCATGTTGGGGTTATACCCGTTCACCTTTAACCAGTCCGTTTTCCTGAAGAGTGCAGAGCAGAAGATTAAATTACCCACCAGCATCTGTTCAAGCGAATAGGGCGGAAGTTCCCAGAGCCCTTTTTTGTCACCAAAGAATTCGGCTAGACAGTACACAATTCCGACATCAGGGTCCCCGTCGAGTACCTTCACAGCCTCTTCCAGGTATTCCGTCCCAATTTTGTCGTCCGCGTCGAGGGGCAGCATGAATTCTCCACGGGCCTCCTCAATGGCCCGGTTGCGCGCGTTGGATGCCCCCTGGTTGGTGGTTTGAATGACCCTGGTATTAGGTCGGGAATAGTTGCTGAGAATGTCATTGGTCCGTGGGTCCGTCGACCCATCGTTCACGATAATAATCTCGAAGTCTTGATATGTCTGCGCAAGAACGGAATCTACCGTTTCATCGATGTATGTCCCGTCATTGAAGCAGGGTATTATGACGGAGACTCGCGACACCTGACCACATCCTCCTTTTCAGAGCCTAAAGCCCATGACAATTTTTACTACCGTGTCACTGACGTTTGTCATCATATATTCTGCAGGCGGCGTCCACGTGCCGGCCCTCCCGAGTACCGCACTGACACATCTCAGAATGGATTCGGGTTCGCCTCCGCTCAGCATATTGCTGCCGCATTCGATAGTTTCCGGCCGTTCGGTCACGTCTCTAAGGGTTACATTCGGCATTCCGAAAATGCAGCACTCCTCCTGGACCGTGCCACTGTCGCTCAGAACGCAGGCAGCATTGCGTTCGAGACTGACGAAGTCGAAAAAGCCGAAGGGAGGGAGGAAACGGATCTGCCGATTTTGCGAGTCTATGCTGAGGGAATCGATCCTTTTCCTGGTGTGGGGGTGGGTGCTGACGATTATGGGTAACCCGTACTTACGTTCCAGGAGATCAAGGCCGGTGATAAAACCTGTGAGGCGTTCCGCTATATCGACATTTTCGGCCCTATGAAGCGTAACGAGAAAATAGTTCTGTTTTTCGAGGCCGAGATCAGTATGGATTTTGGATGCCTGTATCTGACTGTCATAATGATTGATCACCTCATAGATCGGGTTCCCGGTAACGTAAATGCGCTCGCCCGGGATGCCTTCGGACAACAAATTTTTCCGGCTTCGTTCGGTATAAGGCATGAGAATATCACTGCTGTGATCGATGATTCGTCGATTGACTTCCTCCGGAACGCGGTCGTCGTAGCAGCGATTGCCTGCTTCCATATGGTATACGGGGATATGGAGTCTTTTTGCCATGATCGCTGCCAGACTACTGTTTGTGTCGCCCAGGACGAGAAACCTGTCAGGCTTCTCCTTCAACATCACTCTTTCGCTCTCAGTAAGAATTGTGGCTATCTGCCCACCAAAACTACCTTTAGCCCCGAAATGATAGTCTGCCGGGCGCACTTCAAGCTGCTCGAGAAAGATGTCATTCAGGTTAGTATCGTAATTCTGGCCCGTATGCAAAATCACCTGTTCGCAGAGGTTGTCGATCTTCTTGATGATGAGACACAGGCGAATTATTTCGGGCCGCGTTCCTAGAATTGTCATTATTTTCATGAGAAAACAGCCTCCATTCTGAAATCGAACCGCGCCATCTCGGCGACCATCTCGCCGACCGTCGGAGGCAAAGAGTATCCGGCCGATTTCCATATTTTCTCGTTCAGATCAGGTTTCTCCGTTGACAAGACCCGGTTGACCACCACCGCGGCTTTGGTCGGATTAATCGTGATGTCCGGCCTTCCGTAATTTTCTGCAAAGCACAGAAGGAGGTCAGCCTTGGAGATGGTATCACCAGGAATCACGTGCTGAATGTGGGAAAGATCAAGTCCGTTCTTGATCACGCCGTGGCAGAGCCGGGCAAACTGCAGGGTCGTCACGCCGTTCCAGTGGTGGTTGGTAAACCCGTTCACGTGCGCTCCCTTTGGCTGTCGTCTGAACCACTCGAGAAGAAAAACATAGCTTTTGGACTCTGGCCCGATAATAGAGCAACGCAGATTGTAGGCATTCGTAAGGTAACATTCCCCAAGGCTTTTGGTTTTCCCGTACACATCGAGCGCATCGTGCTTGTCACTTTCTACATACTCGCCTCTTTCACCGGAAAACACACAGTCGGTGGCGATAGAGAGCACTCTCGATTCCTTTCTTTGAGCAGCTATTGCCAGCTCGTAAGGGAAGAGCGCATTCACCTTTATAGCTCGCTCTATCTCCTCAGGGTTATCATCATGGGTATATGGTTTGGTTTTGCCTATGCAGTTGATAATCCATGACGAGGTGCTGATGATGTCATCGAGCAATGCCGGACGGTCGTTTTCTACATCAAACACGTGCCACGTTATTTCCGGAAAATGCTTTCGTCCCTTCTTTGCGAGCGCCTCGCTTCGCACGGCCACGCTCAGTTCCACCTGGGGGTCCCTCGAGAAGAAATCCGTGACCATGGAACCCAGCATTCCGGAAGCCCCAACAACCAGAACTCTTCTCATTGCCATGTTTTTTGTTTCCTTTCATATTTTTTATCTTTCAATAATGTTCCAGATATCCCAGTAGTGGGCGTCATAGCGCACGTCGTCGTTCCTTGCCTCTTCGATCGATGCGGTAGAAAAGAATATGATGCCCGTATCATCAGTCAGTGATTTGAAACCGTTTGCGTATCCGGCAGGAACATACAGGATAGAAGGTTTTTTTGCGGAAAGAACATAGCGGTGCACTGTGGCCGTCTTAGAAGGTTGGTCCCAATCGTCGATCTGCACTGCCCCGACTATGGCGGCCCCACTCGTGACATACACATATTTTGCTTCATGCCTATGCGCGTGCCAGGCTCTTACGAAGCCTGAGACATGGTTGGAGACCAGATAGAACCGCTTCACGCGCGCGAAGTCGAAATCATTTACGAAAGCAAGCTGGCCTCGATCATCAACTGCTAGGCCGCCCTCTATGAGCCGGGGCGTTTCATCCTGTTCTTTCATCTGTCCCTCCCTTGTACAGGCTGTGCGTGTTGAACATCGAGAGAAAAGCCTGGTTGGTATAGCGCGGGTTATCCACCGTCTTCAGGCGATGGGTAATTAGAAGCTCCTTTATTTCCTCAATGCCATCGTCGATCAAGTATCTCGGCTTGAAACCGAGCGTCTCCTGGGCCTTGCGGCTGGTTACGCGATAGTTTCTTGCGTCCTGGAATTTTATGTCCACGGGCTGGATGACCATATCCGGGAAATGATTTCGCACCTGGTAGGCAAGATCGATTATCCGCACATTCTGCCGGTGAAGGTTGAATATACCGGTATGGGTGGTGGTCAGGTGGTCGACACACGCCTGGGCTGCATCGCGCACATGAAGAAGGGGTCTGAATTGGTTCCCCCCGTAGACCGTAATCTGACCATCCTGGTGCGCCCTGACAGTCAGTGTGTTGACGACAAGGTCGAGACGCAGCCGCGAGAACAGGTCGCCCACACCGAAAAGAGTACCCAGCCGGAATATAATCGCGTTCTTCCCTTTCAGGTATCCTTCGGCTCCCAGCTTAGTCGCTGCATACACAGAGAGCGGATTCAAGGGCGATTCTTCGTCAAGCTCTCCATCTTGTGCGCCATAGACTGAGCACGTGGACAAAAAAACGATACGCCCATCAAAATGCTCGGCAACAAACTTAACCGACTCCTGGTTGATTTGAAGGGTGATGTCCGGGTGGAGCGCACACGCCCCGTCCCCCACAAGCGCTGCAAGCCAGATCACTGCATCTGCCCACTTGAGCTGTTGGAGCAAGAGGGCGTGGTCTCTTACATCGCCGTAAATGAAATTCCCCGGTTTTCGATAGCATTCCTCGTACAACAGGGCATCCAACAGGCGCACCTCGTGACCGGTGTCTCCGAGTATATCAGTTATTGCACCACCAACGTAACCAGAACCTCCTGTGACTAGAACTTTCAATCTGTCCTCCTTTTCTACACAATTTGTTTCAGCGGCAACAGATGTTCCCTGTTCCTACAGCCGCTTCGGATAAGGCACTCATAGAGCCGACGCTCGATGAGAGTTCAAGCGTGTAGCTCACGACTTTGAGAAACGTAATAAGCAGGTTGGACGAGCGACACTGCTCTTAATGGGGGCATCTGATCCCCTCTCTCAAGGGAAACACCTTGCAGAATTTCGCGAGAAACGGGTGTGCCTTCGGTCCTGTAAGCGCGAATACGATAGGGCCGATAAGTCTTTCCCGGTATTCTTGAAAGAGATACTTGGAGGGTGCGGATGCCAGCGCTTTTATCAAATACCACTTTTTCAGCCGAGATGAAGCGTCGCCCAGGTTGAGGGCGGCGGTATAATAGGCGCTTCCAAAGGCCTCGCGTTTGACTGCTGCCACGCCAGGTGGCAAATCCGGTATCGAAAAGAGTTTTCTTGCGAGTCTAATGTGTTCTTCTGCCATCGCTATACCCTGATCCTTTGAGGACGCCCCATCTGAATGGCGACGAAAGGTTGCGAGCGTCTTGGGGACGCGTTTGAACGGACCCAGTAAGCCCGCCCTAAGCCAGAAATCGAAGTCGGAGACGTAACGAAACTGAGCATCCCTCCCCCCTAATGCGGTCACGACGGATTTTCTGAAGAACGCGCCGGGACCTGGTACGCAATGGAACCATCGGACCATGTTGACATAGTCATATTCGAAAGTTTGTCTGTGGGAGATTCCTTTACCCTCTGCGTCAATCATATCCCAGTCAGGGTAGGCTACAACGACTTCCGGATGCCGCATCATGACTTCGACCACACAACTGATTGCGCCGGGGAGTAGAGGGTCATCGGAGTTTACGACGCAGAGTATCTCCCCCTTGGCCATTTCGAAGCCCTTATTGACCGTCCTCACTTCGCCCATGTTTGCATGGGAGTCCCAACGGATGCGGCCTTCATATCGTGCCAGGACTTCCCTGGTACTATCCTTGGAGCCGTCGTCGAGCACGATATACTCGAAGTTCGGATAGTCCTGTGTTAGGACGCTCTGGATGGTCTCATCAACGAAGGGCGCCCGATTGTAGGCCGGCGTAATAATCGAGACGAGGGGTGATTGACTGTTCTCTCTCACGATTCGGTCCATCTGGAGGACTATTTTTCGGTTCTCGCCCGGAATGCGGCCGTTTATGATGGACCGACACGTATCCATCGCTATCGACTTTGTTTTCTGGTGGTTGCGTTTTCCCGATAATTAGCTGGTGTGATTACGTTGGCTAACGAAAGAGCTTTCTGATCTCCACGGCTTGTCAGTACCATGTGGTGGGGCCTCATGTATTCATTTTTCAACGGTGATGCATCAGATCAATGAGCCGAGCCTTTTCTTCAGGCGCCTCAAAAATTCTTTCGGGTCGGTCACCAGTAGCCGTAGAGTGGAACCGTGCAGCTTTAGTTGGCCAACAACGAAGTGAAATGCCATCCGTAACCTGCGCAGTAGAGTGAGGAGAAATGCGGAACGTGACTTCCAGAAACGCAGCGGGAGAAGTAAGTGGTAGTACTGCGTTTCGAACGGCCAGTAGCGGAGCGCGTAAAGGGCGAACCGTATCGAAGGGCCCCCGTAGCAATCCTCCTTATGCCATACAGCGACACCATAGTGATGAAAGAGATTTGCGGCACCCTTTCTTTTGAAAGACGTGCCGGCGTCCTTATCCTCCCTGAGAACCTTGTCTATGTAGTACTTGACGTTCCTCAGTTCTACTGCCGGGTCTCCCAGCGCGTTACCCGCATGAGTAAGGATTTTGCAGAGGGGTTGTTGGATCGCTCCGATTTTGTATCTTTTTGAAATTCTGCGCCACATATCGGTATCTTCGAATCGTTCCATCTTTTCGTCGAAGCCCCCTACTCGATCCAGGACCGATTTTCTCACCATGACTGTAGGCAGTATGATAGTGAGTGGAATGTAAAAAGCTACTCGATCATATATCCAGCCTGACGCGTCGGCTGGGTAAATGGTGATCTGCTCTCCCTGCTCATTCACACAAATAGCCTGACCGTAAACCATGCCGTAATCCAGATTTTTTTCGAGCTGCTCGATTTGAGTTCCCAGCGTGTGGGGGAAGAACTCATCGTCGGAATCAAGGAAGGCGATGTAAGTACCGGTAGCCAGACGGAGGGCATGGTTACGAGCGTAAGACCTCCCGCCATGCTCAAGGAAAACATATTTCACTTTTTCCGATAAGTGACGCAGTGAGTCGCCGGTGTCATCGTTCGATCCATCATCTGCGACAATTACCTCAAAATCCGTGTAGGTCTGCTGAAGTACGCTTGCGACCGCCCTCTTAATCATGGCGGCCCGGTTATAGGTCGGGATGATTACGCTTACTCTCGGCATAAGGAAGGATGGCTATCTGCGGACAAAGGGCATGGTCGAGACTACTTGGTGGATCACGCGCCCAAGGAGATTCTTTATTCCTCTACCATAAAAGTCGGGACGAAGCCGCGCGACCGCAGCCGGATATTCCGACACTAAATTGCGAGGAGAATAGGCCATAAACGCAATGAAATGCATGAGCGAATGGAAACGGGCAGGACCTGACACCCGACTCGCGTGAAGGTGCGCCGAACTGAATGCAATGTTTTTTATGTTGAGAATCTCAGGGGGCAAATCAGTCCGAGAATAGAACTTTCTTATCATTCTGATATCCTCTCTCGCCATTTCAGCGCTTTTCATTGCCAAAGAAGCTGACGTCGGATGGATCCTGAACGTAGCAAGAGTTTTCGGAATACGTCCAAATGGACCTTTGAGTGCGAGCCTCAACCAGAATTCGAAGTCTCCAACATATTTAAATGCGGGGTCGCGCCCTCCTATCAGTTCAACCGCTTTTCTTCTGATAAAAGCCCCTGGTCCGACAATACACTTATGATGAGCGACCATGAAAAGAAAATCGTACTCAGGAACCTGCACGTGGCCGAGTGACTGGGAATCCGGTGCGATATAGTCCCAGTCAGGATAGGCTACGAGGATTTCCGGCCGACTTTGCATAAAAGCGACGGCAGTACTCACGGCACCCGGAAAAAGAGGATCATCCGAGTTTACGACACAAAGTATCTCCCCCTTGGCCATTTCAAAGCCCCTGTTGACAGTCCTTGCTTCACCCATGTTTACATGGGATTCCCAGCGGATGCGATCCCCGTATTTCACAAGCACATCTCGGGTATTGTCCTTTGAGCCGTCATCCAGGACTATATATTCGATACACGGATAATCCTGAGAGAGAACGCTTTCAATGGTCTCACCCAGAAATGAAGCCCTGTTATACGCAGGAGTAATAACCGATACTAACGGTAGCGCGTCCACTTCAAACCTCCCTCATGAGTTTGAGTCCTATGCTTTATCTTCCGATTAAGCCGTGAAAGGCTAACACTAGCTTTCCGAATATAGATCCATATCTGCTGTCCATCAAACGAAAAACGGTGGGATTATTCCACGCCATGGCCTTGTGCAGCAAATCAAAGACCGTGTCATTGTTCGCGTCGATGGCTTTCTCCAGCAGGTCAAAGATTCTCCTGTTATTCGCATTGATAGCCTTGTCCAGCAAATCAAAGACCCTGGTATTGTTGGCCTGAATAGCCTTGTCCAGCAAATCAAAGACCCTGGTATTGTTGGCCTGAATAGCCTTGTCCAGCAAATCAAAGACCCTGGTATTGTTGGCCTGAATA